>NZ_CP071249.1:1155000-1455000 GCF_024499055.1 Turicibacter bilis
GCTCCAATTATACAACCTTTTCCTAATGTAATATTCCCTAATATTTTTGCACCAGTACCTATTGTAACGTTACTTTCAACGGTTGGATGCCGTTTACCTGTAACATCGCCTCTACCGACTCCACCTAATGTAACCCCATGGTACATTGTTACATCATCACCAATAATACTAGTCGCTCCGATAACGACACCTGTTCCATGATCAATAAATAATCTCTTCCCTATTTGAGCGGCTGGATGAATTTCTATATTAAGACAACATCTTACGATGAACATCATTAATTCTGCAATAAATTTTAAATGGTGTATATATAAAAAGTGTGCAATACGATACCAAAAGACTGCTTGCACGCCAGGATATAACAAGATAATTTGAATAATATTTCTTGCTGCTGGATCTCTTCTTTTAATAGATTCAAAATACTCTTTCATTTCGCCTCTCTCCTTTTTTACTTGATTCCTATTATTATCGTATGAATCCCTCGATAATAATTGATTAGTTTTAGCAGGAAAATTAGAGGATATAAAACTGCATAAATCCCACATAATATAATTAACTTTAACCTATAAAGGAGAATCAGATATATGAAAAAATTAGCAAACAAAGTTGCACTTGTTACATCTGGTACACGAGGAATTGGACTACAATGTGTTAAAACGTTGGCTCAGCACGGAGCAACTGTTTATATTGGGGCTCGTCGATTAGAGGCTGCTAATCAAATCTGTCAAGAATTATTGGAAAATGGCTATGACGCTAAAAGTGTTTACTTTGATGCGACAAAAACAGAAACGTATGAGACTATGGTCAAGACAGTTATTGAAGAAGCCGGCCACCTAGATATATTAGTTAATAATTATGGGGGGACAGATTCAGAAACTGACTTAGACCTCGTGTCCGGAAATACTGAAACCTTTTTCAATACGATGAACTTTAATCTCAGTAGTGTTTATCTGCCTTGTAAATTTGCCATTGAACAAATGCTTAAGCAGGAAAGTGGCTCAATTGTGAATATCTCTTCGATTGGATCAATCTTACCTGATGTAGCTCGATTAGGGTATGGCGTTTCTAAATCAGCTATTAATTCACTAACACAAAATATTGCAATTCAATATGCGAAACATAACATTCGATGTAATGCCGTTTTACCAGGCTTAATTGCAACGGACGCAGCTCTACAAAATATGTCAGACGACTTTATTCAATCGTTTCTCAAACACGTCCCACTCCATCGTTTTGGACAACCAGAGGATATTGCTAATGCTGTTTTATTTTTAGCTAGTGACGAATCTTCTTTTATTACCGGTCAATTGTTAGAAGTCGCCGGTGGTTTTGGGCTTCCCAGCCCTTTATACGGCGAAACTGTTAAACAATAATAAAAGGTCACCTATGAAAGGTGACCTTTTATTATTTCTTTCTATTTTCTAATTCAACCAGTTGTTGACGTTGTTGTTCTAATTTATGAGCTAATTTTTGATTATGTTCCATTAATTTGGCTGTGATATCTTTTAATTGATTAATTTCTTGATTTTGTTCTTCAATCATCTGTTTCACTTGCTCTCGATGATCACCTTCTACTAAAGCTGCTAAAGCTTCTTTTAAATTGTCTGCCATTAAGTTTTCTAAGTACCAAACAACTTCTTTAGCTCTCATACGATAGATTTCAGGTAAAACTGTTTTTTCAATTAAGGTAGCCTCTAATTCCGATAATTGTTGATTTAGTTTTTTCATTTCATCTCTCATATGATTAGCAAGTAATGAGTTTGGAATTTGTTGATACTCATAACTCATTTTAACTTCTTCAATAACACTTTCTAATGATGGAATAGGAGCAGGCTTTTGCTTATTTAAATAATATTTAGTTCCTTGTTGATATAGTAGATAAAAAATAACGACCGTAATAATAAATAATAAAATAACATATAAGAAATTCACATTAAATATAATTAAGGCATATGATAATAGAACACAGACAATTAAATCAATTAAAATGGCAACTCCTTTAAAATCTTTCAGTTTCTCAATAAGTCCATTGTAATCTTGATGCGCTTTATACTCTGAGCTATCATAGTATTTTGTTTCTACTGCTTTTAAATGTTCTTGCTCTGTAGCTACAATTGTTGAATCTAATGAAGCTTTCTTTTTATCTATCTCACGTTTTACAATTTCAATTTCATTAATCATTTCATCTGTTAACCAAAGATTAGCGATAATTTCATCTTTTGATAAGCCGTTAACCTCGACCATTTATATCTCTCCTTTTATCTTGAAAACAGTCAGTATCTCATTCATTTTTACATATTATGTCATACTCGAAATTATAACAACGTTTAATTAAAAATTCAATCATATAGATAGTATAGTCGCTATTTAGGTCATTATATGACTATTGTTCTAAAAATATAAAAAAGTCTATATTTTAAAGGATGTGCCTAATTCATTTTTCTTCCCTTGTTATAAGAGATAGTACCCTATTTGTCATATTTTAACTAATAAAAAAGACTTTCCCATCAAGATGAGAAAGTCCTATGTTAGGATTAGATTATTTTAAACGAGCTTCTAATTGAGCTTTTAATTCTTCGTTACCTGGTTTTCCAAGTAATGCGAACATGTTTTTCTTGTAAGCTTCTACACCTGGTTGGTCAAATGGGTTAACGCCTAAGATATATCCACTCATTGCACATGCTTTTTCGAAGAAGTATACTAAGTATCCAAAGCTATAAGCTGATAATTCTGGTAAATCGATGATTAAGTTTGGAACTCCACCATCAACGTGAGCTAATAATGTTCCTTGGAAGGCTTTTTTATTAACAAAGTCAATTGTTTGTCCAGCTAAATAGTTTAATCCATCTAAATCTGATTCTTCAGCTTCTAATACAACTTCACGAGTTGGTTTTACTACGTTTACAACTGTTTCGAAGATGTCACGACGACCTTCTTGAATATATTGTCCCATTGAGTGTAAATCTGTTGAGAATGAAGCAGATGCTGGGAAGATTCCTTTTTGATCTTTACCTTCTGACTCTCCGAATAATTGTTTCCACCATTCATTGAAGTATAATAATGCTGGTTCGTAGTTGATTAACATTTCGATTGTTTTACCTTTTGAGTATAATGCGTTACGGATAACTGCATATTGATAAGCTTCGTTTTCTGCTAAGTTTGGATTAGCATATTCAGCACGAGCATCATTTGCTCCACGCATCATATCTTCGATGTTGATTCCACTTACAGCGATTGGTAATAATCCTACAGCCGTTAAAACTGAGAAACGCCCACCTACATTATCTGGAACGATGAATGATTCGTATCCTTCGCTAGTCGCTAATGTTTTTAATGCTCCTTTAGAAGCGTCAGTTGTTGCGTAGATACGTTTATTAGCTTCTTCACGTCCAACTTTTTCGATTAATAATTTTTTAAATACGCGGAATGCAATTGCTGGTTCAGTTGTTGTTCCAGATTTAGAGATAACATTGATTGAGAATGTTTTATCCGCTAAGTATTCAACTAACTCTTGAACGTAAGTTGAAGAAATATGATGTCCTACAAAGATAATTTGTGGTGCTTTACGTGTTGCTTTATCTTGTAAGTTGTAGAAATGATTATTTAATGCTTCAATAGCTGCACGAGCTCCAAGGTAAGATCCACCGATTCCGATAACTAATAATACATCAGAATCTGATTGGATTTTTTCTGCTGCTTTTTGAATGCGAGCAAATTCGTCTTTATCATAATTTTCAGGTAAGTCAACCCATCCTAAGAAGTCATTACCTGCTCCTGTTTGTTCATGAATACGATTGTGAAGTACTTTTACTAATTCATTCGCGTATTCTAATTCATGTGGCGCAACAAATGATGCTGCATTCTCATAGTTAAATGATAGGAATTTTCCCATTGTGTTAATCCTCCTTGTTAACCCTTGCTATTTTCTCGAGTGAGTCTCGAATCCAAATGGGTAAATGTTGGGCTAGTGGTGCAAATCCACTTGAAGTCTCAAAGTCAGACGCCTTCATACGATGATATCGGTAATTATTATTTGCAACACCCTTTAAACTTAACCGAGCTTGATGATTATCCGAATTAAATTTAAGGACTTTTACATCAATATATTGACCGATGTTAACAAAATCACGGATATCTTTCACATATCCGTCCGACAGTTCTGAGATATGAATTAATCCATTACAATCTTCACTCAATTGGACGAACGCACCATAAGATTGGATACCAGTAACTTTCCCTCGTACGATACTCCCTTCTTTGATTTTCATCGTTTACACCTCAGTTCATACATACCCTTTCATTATATCATAAAGTTTTTTCCATATAATCGATATTGTGAATTTTTTTTACTTTGGATTTATTTTTTTATGTATCATCGGTTATCTACAGGTAAAAAAGTGTAATAAACCCTTTTATATTATATTTCTATTAGGCTCTTAAAAAGATTCTGATTGATGTGTTCTATGATGCATCAATCTTATTTTTATACTAAGACTCTAGTTATCATATTAAAATTTATTTAGCTAATTTAAAGAATATTAGTAACTCAAACGTTACCTTGCTATATCAATATAACATGATAACTTGTACAATTTAAACTATTGTCTGTTTGATTATATGATTAATTTCTAAACATAAGTCATTCTTTTTAATCATCATAAAAGCCTTAGAGATTAAATTCATTCTCTAAGGCTTCTTTTCGTGATGCTCGATTCTAAGATGTTTTTATTTCATCATGGCAGAGCTATGTTTATGACGATGTACTTTTTCAGGATATGCATAAGCAATCGCTGCATTAATGGCAACAACCACTTCACCAAATCCTGTTGTAATCATTTTGATTTTTCCATCGAACGTACAAGCATCTCCCGCTGCGAAGATTCCGTTGATACTTGTTTGTTGGCTAATATCTACACAAAGTGCATTTTTATCTAATTCTAAATCCCACTCTTTAATTGGTCCAAGAGATGAAATAAACCCATATAAAACAATAACTTCATCAGCATGCACTAATTTTGTTTCATTAGTTGTTACGTTTGTTAATTCAACAGCCGTGACACGTCCGTTTTCTCCAGTTAAGCCTGCAGCCACATATGGCGTTAAGATTTCTACATTTGAAGCTTTTAAGTTCTCAACGCTAGAAGCATGTGCTCTAAATTCATCGCGACGATGAACGATTGAGACATTTTTAGCAACTCCATCAAGCATTAATGCCCAGTCGACAGCTGAGTCTCCTCCACCAAAGATAACAACGTCTTTTCCTTTAAAGGTTTCCATTGTTGAAACGAAGTAATGAATATTTGAAAACTCATCGGCATTGGCAACGTCTAATTTACGAGGTGTAAATGCTCCATTTCCAGCGGTAATGACAATTGAACGAGAATAATGGCATTCTTTATCCGTACAGATTTTGAATGTTCCATCTTCTAACTTTTCAACAGTTTGTACGTTTGTGTTAGTCACTACGTCAATTCGATCTTTAAACTGATCCATTTGAACTTTTAATTGTTCAATCATTTCACCTGCTTTAATTTTCGGATGACCTGGTAAATCATAGATGTACTTTTCAGGATATAAGGCAGCTAATTGTCCCCCCAGCTCCGGTAAAGCATCAATAATTTTTGTTGTCATTCCGTGCATTCCTGCATAAAATGCACCGTAGATTCCAACAGGCCCAGCTCCGATAATTGTTAAATCATAAATTTTTTCCGTCATCATCTTCACCTCTTTTTATATGATTACTACTTCTATAGTCAGCTTGTATTCACGACATTTTACAGCTTTAACTTGGATGCGTTAAATGTAAATTTCATTTCTGTTTATATATATAAGTCCCGATAAGTTTTTCACATCGTAAAAACTTTTATCGGGACTATAGGATGCCTTACTACCAACGTATTTTGATAACTAAGACTGATGATAAAAACGTGAAATGCATTTTGGTTTATATATAGTATAACTAAAACCAACACTTAAAACAACTTTTTCACATTAAAAGTTCTAAATAACTCCTGCGATAATTCCATAGATAACGGCAACAAAGATTCCAAATAACGTTCCACAGAACGTTTCTAGTGGTTCATGACCTAACAATTCTTTAAATCGCTTTTGATAGGTTTCATCTTGAAAGACTGAGAGATTTCCTGTCTTCATTAAATCATCCAATAATTGATTTAACATTTTGGCATGTTGCCCCGCATGACGACGAATTCCCATCGCATCATAAATGACCACTGCTGCAAAACAAAAAGAGATAGCAAATGCAGTTGAATCGATTCCATTAACGAATGCGACTGCTGTTGCAAGGGCAGCAACAAAAGCCGAATGTGAACTCGGCATTCCTCCCGTTGATAAAACAAGTGTTGGTCGCCACTCTTTTTTTGTAATCAAACGAAGTGGGACTTTAATAATTTGCGCTAATACATTAGCTAAGATTGCAGATTCTAATACATAATTAAACCACATTGTAACTCCCCCCTTTTGCTAATAAGAAAAATTATACTTCCCGACGATGTGCGATTCGACTAGCGGCAGCTGCTGCAATAGCCCCGACTAAATCATCCATAAAGGTTTGACAACATCCTTCTGCTTTCCCTTTTTTATCAACTTCACCTAAAATTCCTGGTTTAAGCTTATCAATATAACCGTAATTTGTAAACCCAATCGATCCATAAACATTTAAAATCGAAAATGCGAGAACTTCATCAATTCCATATAAAGAGTAGTCATGATCGACCATTTCTTGTAACGGCTCTCCTAATAAATTCATTTCTGCCAATTCATCTAATCGAATGCCTGTTAGGACGGCATTTTGAACTTCTCGTTTTTTAAGAACAGCCTTGACGTTATGAAGACAAACCTCTAACGTTAATCCTTCATAATAGTTTGACTGTAGAAAATACGTTAATTCTGCAATTTGTTCGAGTGTTACGCCTCTCTCATTAATTTTCTTTATGACTAATTCTTCTAATGCTTTTTGATCCATCTTAAATTCATCCCTTCAATTATCATATTTATATGTCACACGCGCATAGATATAGATTAGATACTTATTTTTAAATTTGAGGATGATCTGAATGAAGGAGCTAATTAATTGGTATTATCAACTCCAAATTGACCATTTAGAACAATTAAACGATATCTATTATACGAAGTTAGGTGACCGTTACATTTATATTATATCAGTTGGAAAAGAGAAAAATACAATTTTTTTCCATCTTCTACAATTTTTACACTATAGTACGCAGCAACGAATTCTATTATCAAAGGATAATACAACGACAGTGTTATTCGAAGGACAACACTACTATGTGTTAGAGTCTACTGTCATACTACATGATTTTATCGACATTCGCACACTCCAGATTCCCATCATTTATCCAGAACCGTATGCACTTGCCCCTGAATTAAAAGAGCGTTGGACAGCCAAAAATCGATTACATGAAGAACAATTGAACATCTTAATCGATCAACTATCCGCAGATGACCGACTCTTATTCTTCGACTTGGCTACTTATTATATTCATCTAAATGAGCAAGCTTATACATTTATCAATGAACTGATCGAGGTCAAGTACCCTGTTTCTTTATGTCATATGCGCCTGACTCCAACCAGTTATAAATTTGAATGTTTCTGTCCTAAGCTATTGACTTTAGATAATAAGTCTCGCTGCTACTGCGAATATATTCGTCACCTCTATTTAATGAATCAGGATTTAGTTCAAGTGCGATCATTTGTTCAAATTGTGAATCAAGTTAATCCACTTAGTCAAGAAGAATGGAAGCTTTTATATGCAAGATTATTTTTCCCTACTCAGTTTTACGATGCATTATTTAGCTTAAGAGAAGGTGAAAAAGTCAATATTCCATTAATCTACGAGCAAGCGCTTAGCTATGCTAAATTACTCTATCAATTACCGTATGAAGTATATCGAAGCAATTTAATTGAACTTCGTGTTCCTGAATGGGTCAAAACGGAGGCATTGTCAAAAAATTAAATAAAATGGTAAAAAAAGAGGACCTACTCGAATATAACTAGTAGAGGACCTCTTTTTTACTATTATGCTAAATATTCTTCAATATTTTCAACGCCGATAACACCAGGAACTTCTTCTAATAGAATTTGTTCAATTCCGTCTTTTAACGTAGAGTCCATTGAGGCACAGCCAACACATGCACCTAACATTTGGACATAGACAATTCCATCTTCGAATTTAACATATTCAACATCCCCACCATCACGTTGTAAGTAGGGTCTTAATTTTTCTAGAATTTCAACGATCTGTTTTTCTGTTTCGTTCACTTCGATCACCTCATTAGATACTAGTTAAATTATAAAACGTAGCCCTGAAAAAGTAAACAGATATACATAAGGAGGAATACCTTTGCAACCTATTTTTTTCACTAAATTATCGACAATTGGCAATAACTATTTAATTTTAAATTATCTTGAACAACCAGAGCTCTCTTTAGATTATGCCAATTTAGCTAAACATATAACTAATCCTCGAACTGGAATTTTAGCAGATGGAATCATTATCTTGCTTCCATCCGAACTTGCTGATTTTAAAATGATTATTTATAACCGAGATGGTTCTCGTGCCAAAACATGTGGAAATGGGTTACGGCTCATCGGGCATTATTTATTAGAGATTGAACGTTTTAATCAGCCTCAAATCACAATTGAAACTGACTCTAACGTTTCCATTTTAACACATGAAGAGGATTTAATAACAGTTGATTTAGGGTTCGCCCATTCACTCATCGATCCTTGTCATCCCCTTTCCCTAAAAAGTCAAGTGACTGACTACTGTGGGGATATTGAAACGCCATATGGAATTTGGCAAGCAGATATGATTTCCATGGGAAATCCTCACTTCATCATTTATACTGATGATGACCACGAGGCATTTGAGGAAGAAATGGAACGAATTTCAAAAAATTATGATGTTAATGTTGGGATGTTAACAGTTATTAATCCAAATGAATTATTATTAACCACTTACGAACGCGGCTCTGGTTTGACTAGTGCTTGCGGGACGAATGCGGCTGCTGCTGTGGCCAGTGCAGTGGCGAGACGGCAAGTGAATCCATATGAATTGATCACGGTACATTTACCAGGCGGTGATCTTTATTTAAAATGGAATGAAGAGGCACATCTTTTGGCAACCGGACATTGCACTAAAATTTGTTGCGGGACTTATTTTTTTGAAGGTGAAAAAAAGGACTTTTAAAGTCCTTTTTATATTAGGATGTATTTTTCAATTCCAGTGGCTACGCCATCTTCTAATACACTATCTGTGACTTGGTGCGCATAGGATTTGACTTCGTCACTTGCATTTCCCATAGCAATCCCGCATCCAACAGTTGATAACATTTCGATATCATTTTTTCCATCACCAAAAGCATAGCTTTGTTCAACAGGAATACCTAAATGTTTAAGTGCCGTTAGGATACCTGTCGCTTTTGTGTTTTTCTTTGAATAAAGTTCAAATATGCGATCACTAATACTCTGAACATAATCATATTCAGGATTTTGTTCAACGAGTGATAAACAATATTCCATGGCTTCATCATTGGGACAAAGCATCTCAATTTTTTGTGTTTGAATGTCTTCTAACTGATAGTCACTAACTAAGTAGTTTCGTGAAATACCGATGCTATCAAAAAATTGATAATATTCTTTACATTCATCTTTCATGTACGAGTAGCAATCGCTTTGTAACATGTACTGGATTTGACGTTGTTCGAATTCTGCCGTGGCATTTTTTACGAAGGTGGGATCAAGTGCCTCTTTATAAATGGTTTCATTTCCAATCATTACTTGTGCTCCATTGGTTAAAATATATCCATCAAAACCAAAAGATAAAATGGCTTCACTTAAAAAAGCATACGGTCTGCCAGTGGCAATGAAAGCATAATGACCTTCTTGTTGTAAGCGACGAATGGCCTGTTTGACCTGATTAGTTAAATCAGTATGACCGTTGATACAATCAATGAGTGTTCCATCAATATCAAAAAAGATAGCTTTTTTCATATTTAATCCCCCTCTAGACATAGAAAAAGCCCTCGCGGGCTTTTATTAAATTGTAAATTCTGTTAAGTCTTTTAAAACATGTGTGGGTGGTGTGTCATAACTCATCACTTCTTCTCGTGTTGAAACGCCACCTTCGATATAAATAGTTGGAACATTTGCATTAATTCCAGCTAAAATATCTGTGAAATAATTGTCTCCAATCATTGCAACTTCTGCTGCAGGAAGATTAATTAATTCTAATGCTTTTTCCATAATAATACGTTCAGGTTTTCCGATGAAGATTGGATCAACTCCGGTTGAAACAGAGATGACTGATGTCAAAGCCCCATTTCCAGGTAATAAGCCACGCTCAGTTGGAATAGCAACATCACCGTTTGTTGAGATGAATGTTGCTCCATTACGAATAGCTAAACAAGCTAATCCTAGCTTTTCATAGTTGATGTCACGATCTAAGCCAATAACCACATAATCAGGATTTTCACTGGTAATCGTTAATCCTTTTTCAACTAAGGCTGTTTCAAGTCCAATTTCACCAATCATATAGACTTTTGCATTTGGATTTTCATCGTAAATATATTGGGCTGTTGCCATTGATGGCGTATAAACTTGTTGTTCAGTGACCGGATATCCTAAGTCCGCTAGAACATCAGCCACCATTTGCGGTGTTTTTGTACTATTGTTTGTTAAAAATAAATATGAGATTTGTTTTTCGTGTAAAGCTTTAACAAATTCTAATGTTTCTTTAACGACTTTTGTTCCATGATAAGCTGTTCCATCTAAATCAATTAAATATCCTTTATACATAAGTCTTCCTCTTTCTTGCTATTTCTTCGATGTTGTCCATTCTTCTGAGTGTTGTTTTGGCACGATTTTTTCTACGACATAATACGAGCATCCATATGCACAATACTCAGCGATATATTCTGGAATCGTGACACATTTTAAATCTAAAGGAACGTTTTTACGTTCATTGTAGTAAAATCCTTTTAATCGAAGTTGTCCGCCTGAGAAATCTCCCACAATGACATCATATTTCTCTAAAATTTCTGTTAGTTTTTGATAAAATAATTCTTCGTCAAATTCTACGAGATGTGTTTTCACCACTTGATAACGATAACGACTCACAATCATCACCTCTTTTTTTACTATATAAATATTAAAGTATCTGTTACAATTCTGTATCAATCTGAATTCCTTAACCACTTTAAAGGGGGTTCCCTATGCTACGTAACGAAGTTCGTAGCTTTCCCCAATTGATAGGGTATGGGTCCCCTATGCCATGTGGCTCACTCAAAGAGTGAGATCATGGCTATCCTCCTCTGATAGGGCTTAGGTCCCCTGGCATTTTCAAAGAAAATGTTTCCTCAACTACTAGGGTATGTGTTCCCTATGCTACGTAACGAAGTTCGTAGCTTTCCCCAATTGCTAGGGTATGGGTCCCCTATGCCATGTGGCTCACTCAAAGAGTGAGATCATGGCTATCCTCCTCTGATAGGGCTTAAGTTCCCTGGCATTTTCAAAGAAAATGTTTCCTCAACGGCTAGGGCAAAGCATCCTATAGTCCAGGGTTACCTACCATTTTTGAAGAAAATATATCTACTACTAGTAAGGCTTTAAAAGTTTTTTTCATGTAAAAAACTTATCTGGACTTATATATTTATCCAATAATTTTATTTTATCATAAATGATCTAAAACCTCCATTATTTGCAAAGGCAAATATCGTCTCTGGTTTGTGAGGGAATGTGGCCTATTTGATGACCTTCATCTATCGTTAACCTATTCTAATAAAATGTTTTCCATACCATTTTGTACACTTTGTTCAGGAGAAGCATTTGGCGCAGGTGTCTGTGTTTCATTTGTTTTTCCAGATTCATTCGTGAATGGGCTAAGAGGTGAAGCACTACTGCTTCCAATATAGTAGTATTGTGGTGTTTGTCCAGTAATCATTTTAATGACGAGCGGACTAGAAACAGTGACAGTCGTTTCCTCTGATTTAAAAGGTAATGTTACTTTTAATCTAACAGTAACTTTTAGTAAAATCTCAAGCATCGCATTATTGATGCCATACGGTTGAACACCTGTCTCGATGTCAGTCACTGCATTCCCTATAATCTTAGCTGAAACGGGAAATCGTGGCCCATATTCATGAAAAAGTGAGAGGTTAAACGCAGCCATTAAAGGGACAGAGAGTAAGATTCCATCTTCATACGGTCCGCCATAAATCGCATCTAATCCAAGTTCACTTAAATCTCCATTTTCAACAAGTAATAACTTCTCCTCTACTTGATGCGTCGCCGAGACGAGCAAACGGTTAAGTTCAGGGGTATTAATATAAACACTGCTGACATAGCCTTCATCATTTTCTTCAAAATGAATGACATCCTCTACTTTAAACGAGACTAAGTCGCTGCTCCCAATGGCTTCTTTTATAATTAAAGTTGCAATATTAACCGTTTGTTTTGAAGCATAACTCATCACAATTGTATAAATATTACTATAAACAAAATGAGCTGTATAAATGAATCCCCCTATGATTGCCATAGCAATAATTCGTCGTTTCCACTTTTTAAAATAATTCGTTGTTTTTTTTCTTCTTCGTGACTGTCTTCGCATTCGTTTCGTCATTTTTTACCGTCGCTCCTTTGTTGAATTTTTTACCAAAATAAAACCGGTTACACCAATAAACTCCATTGTGATTACATCCCCCTAATGGCATAATGTAAGGGGTTCCCTCGAGGACCCCACCGCTAAACAAAATGAAGAAAGTCCTCAACTGGTGGGGCAATCATACATTTATTACGTGATTCTATTTTAAATAAAAATAAAACTCTTAGCTTTCCACTATGGGGGATATAAGGAGGCATCCTTACATCAGTAATAAATGTATATTCGTAACTCGAGCAGGCTTGAACTGTTTTATATGGAAAAGGAGTGAAAAGTAATGAACTTACATGCAATTTATCATCGACCAAATCAAAATTATGCCTATTCATACGACTTAGAAACGATTCATGTACGATTACGTACCGCCAAAAATGATATCGAGCAGGTTACAGTCCGTTTTGGCGATCCTTATCATTGGATGGCCGGTGGCGGAGGTGGAAACTTAAATGCCGAAGGAGCACAAGGTTGGATTAGCCACGAAATCAAGATGAAAAAAGAAGCATCCACCGATTTATTTGATTTTTGGTTTGCTGAAGTCAAGCCGGAATTCAGACGTATGCGTTACGCCTTTATCCTTGAAAGTGAAGAACAACGAATTTTATTTGGTGAGAAAAAAATCGTCCCACTAACTGATGATGACGACTTAAACTATCCTTATTTGAACGAAATTGGAAATTTCTTCTGCTTCCCGTTTTTAAATCCAGCTGATATTTTTAACGCTCCAGAATGGGTTAAATCAACGATTTGGTATCAAATTTTCCCTGAACGATTTGCGAATGGAAATCCAGCATTAAATCCTGATCATACAGTAGAATGGGGAAGTGTCGATCCAAAACACGATACATTCTATGGAGGCGATTTAGAAGGTGTGATTCAAAATCTTGACCACTTACAAGAGCTTGGAGTTAATGGGATCTACTTCTGCCCTATTTTCAAATCACCATCAACACATAAGTATGATACAACAGACTATTTTGAAATTGATCCACAATTTGGTGATAAAGCAACATTTAGAAGACTTGTGAAAGAAGCTCATCAACGTGGAATGAAAATTATGTTAGATGCCGTGTTTAATCATTGTGGCTGGGAGTTTCCTCAATGGCAGGATGTCTTAAAATATGGTGAACAATCAACATATAAAAACTGGTTCCATATTCGAAAATTCCCATTAATAGAAAATGACTTTGATCCATTAACACAACCAGGTGGATTAAATTATGATGCTTTCGCATTCGCTCAAAATATGCCCAAGTTAAACACAGAAAATCCTGAAGTTATCGACTATTTCTTAGAAGTTGGTCGTTACTGGATTCGTGAATTTGATATTGATGGTTGGCGCTTAGATGTGTCAAATGAAGTTGATCATACATTCTGGCGCTTATTTAGAAATGCTGTTCGTGAAGTAAAAAAAGATGTTTATATTTTAGGAGAAGTGTGGCATGATTCACAGCCATGGTTAAACGGTGATCAATTTGATGCCGTCATGAACTATCCACTAGGAGATGCTATTTTAAACTATGTCGCTCAAAATAAAACTAATTCCTCACAGTTTGTGGTTGCAATTAATAAGGTATTGACAGACTATGCAAAAAACGTGAATGAAGCTGCGTTTAACTTACTTGATAGCCATGATACTCAGCGTTTATTAACAGTTTGTGGCGGAAATAAAAAGAAAGCTTTACTCGCCTATACTTTATTAATGACACAAGCAGGGACACCATGTATTTATTACGGTAGTGAAATTGGACTAGATGGTGGGGCTGATCCACTTTGTCGAAAATGTATGATTTGGGATAAGGACTCTCAGGACCGAGAAATGTTTGATTATTTAAAGCAACTTATCCATCTTCGAAAAACATACAAAGCTTTAAGTTCTTCTGAATTAGAATGGATACAAGCTAGTGATACTGGTTCTTACCTTATTTTTAAAAAACAATTAAATGATGAAATCATTTATGTCATATTAAATAACAATAACAAATCTCAACTCATTAATTTATCTTCTTTACCAGAAGGTGTGTATACTGAATTGTTGACTAACACAGAAGTAAACACGAAGGGGACATTACCAGTGAAACCTTATACTGCTTGGATTCTTAAGAAAATTTAAGAATGTTGCGGGGAGAACAGATATGAGTGATAATTTTGAACGCAAATCGCTGAAGCAATTGGCATGGCCAATTTTTATTGAATTAACCTTATTTATGCTGATGGGCATGGTCGATACCTTTATGCTAAGTGCCTATTCAGACTCTGCTGTTGCTGCTGTTGGAATGTCAAATCAAGTCATTAATTTAATTGCGGTAATGTTTAACTTTGTTGCCGCTGGAACTGTGATTTTAATGTCGCAAAATTTAGGAGCAAATCATCATCAAAAGGCTTGTGAAGTTGGGATCGTATCCATCGGTGCAAACTTAATCATTGGGGTTATTTTAAGTATGGTGATGGTTGTTTGTTCCAAATATATTCTTGACTTTATGAATACACCTGATGAGATCATGAACACAACCGTCACTTATACAAAAATTGTGGGGAGCTTTTTATTTTTAATGGCCATTCAACCGGTTCTTAGTGGGATTTTACGAAGCTATGGCTATACAAAGCAATCAATGATCATCACACTAATTGCAAACATTATTAACATTTTTGGGAATGCGCTCTTTATTTATGGTTTATTTGGGGCACCTGAACTCGGTCCAATTGGAGTAGCAATTTCAACGGTCTTTAGTCGTTTTATTACCGTGCTCTTAATTGCATTCATCATTGTCAGAAAAATTGATTTCTCATTTTCAGAGCAATTTTTCAAACGTTGGCCAATTCAAGATATTAAAAATATTTTAAAAATCGGGGTGCCTTCTGCCTTAGAGCAAGTCGCTTACTCAAGTTCACAAGTCGTCATTTTATCATTCGTCTCTTTACTTGGAACATTAGCAATTACAACGAGAGTTTATACCTCCAATCTTTCAATGTTTATCTATTTATTTAGCTTAGCCATTGCTCAGGCAAACCAAGTTTTAGTCGGTTATTTCATTGGTGAAGAGAAAAATGAAGAGGTCTATAAACAAACTTTTAAAACCCAAGGCTTAGCTGTTGCTGTTTCTCTGACACTTTCAATTGTTGCTTATTTCGGTAGTGATTTATTATTTGGAATCTTTACAAATGATCCGGCTATTTTAAGTCTTGGAAAATCATTATTACTCGTAAATACAGTGCTTGAGATTGGTCGGGCCTCAAACTTAGTTTTAACGAATGCACTAAAAGCAGCAGGAGACGTTAATTATCCTTTCATTTTTGGAATTGTTGGAATGTGGCTCATCTGTATCCCAGTTGCTTATATTTTAGGAATTCATTTTAACCTTGGATTAGTTGGGATTTGGATTGCATTTGCTGTCGACGAATGTTTTAGAGGGCTGATTTTCACCTTTAGATTTAAAAGCAAAAAATGGACGGATAAGTCTTTCATTTCCTAATAACTCATGATACTCATTGACATTGTGAAAGATTTTCTTTTATAATTAGGATAGAAATAATGAGTCATAAGGGAATTTAGAGGTGAAAAATTTTGGCGAATATTAAAGACGTCGCAAAGCTTGCTAACGTTTCTGTAGCAACCGTTTCACGCGTCATCAATAACAAAGGATATGTCAATGAACATACAAAAGAGTTAGTTATGCAAGCAATTAAAGAATTAAATTACGTTCCTAATGAAATTGCACGTTCTCTGTATCGAAAATCATCAAAAATTATTGGAATTATTATTCCAGATTTAAAAAATGAGTTTTTTAATGATATGATCTCGGGAATTGAAGAAGTTATTTTACAACATGGCTATAAAACAATGCTTTGTACATCAAGAGAAAGCCTCGACCGTGAAAAAGAATACTTACAAATCTTTTCAACAAATAAAATTGATGGTCTAATTTTATGTTCCAATTCTCCAGATATCGTATCATACATCAATTTAGATATTCCTATCGTTGGATTAGATCGTATTATTAGTAAAGATATTCCATCTGTTACAGCAGATAATTATATGGGGGGAATCTTAGCAGCCAATCGATTAATTGAGGCAAATTGTAGGAATATTGTTCAGTTCAGAGGGCCTCAAACATTATCTCCTGCTAATGAACGCGCAAACGGTTTTTTACAAACCTTACAGCGCCATCCAGATATTCAAGTTCATACAGTAGAACTAGAATTTACTCCAGATACCAATGCTGAAATCTATAACTTCTTAGTCACTCATCCTGAAATTGATGGAATTTTTGCAGCAAGTGATATTATTGCAGCAAACTGTATTCGTTGTCTAAAGAAACTAGGACGTCAAGTTCCACAAGAGATTAAAATTATCGGTTACGACAATATTAGTATTTGTGAATTTACAGATCCAACGATTTCAACAATTGCTCAACCAATAGTTTCAATGGGGGAAATCGCTGCAGAAACATTATTTAAACTAATCAATAACGAACCAATCGAACAACGACATATTTCCTTACCGGTTGAACTCATCGAACGAGAATCTACCAAATAAAAGGTTGAAACCAACGTTTATCTCGCCGTGAAGGTTAACAAAAAAAGGCTGATGACTCTTTTTTGAGTCTACAGCCTTTTTTCAACTTTATAGGAGCGAGGCTTGTTGAAACTGGATTGGGTCACCTGGCATTTTCGAAGAAAATGTATCCTCAACTGCTAGGGCAATAGTGAGTGAAACGAACCCGTAGCTTTCCTCCGCTGGTAGGGAATGGGTCACCTACGCTAATAGCGAGGTACGAGCTGTTAGCTTTCCTCCCCTAGTAGGGAATGGGTCACCTACGCTAAGGAGCACAATCAACGATTGTGAACTTAGCTTTCTTCCGCTGGTAGGGAATGGATTTTTAGTTGGAGATTTAATTAGTTATAGTATTGGAATCACTGCCGCGTTTAGACTAGACTATTTAGTAAACTTAGAAGTAAATAAACGAAAAGGAGTTGTATCGAAATAGATACAGCTCCTTTTCGTAATTCAAATAAAACGATGATTAATTAAATAATCTAACCCAATCCGCCTATATCCTTAAGCATTCATAGTTGTACCTCATCAACTAGTTCCACTAAAACTACTATTCAATCAAACTGAATCTTTTTACTCTCTCCAACGATTGTTCTAACTAATCATACTATTTTCTTAGAGAGGCAAGTCTAAAACATACGTCACTTTTTTTAGCGATAGTCCCTCATTAAATGTTGAATTAACTTTCATTTCTTAAATAGGTTAACTAATCGAGTAGGAGATAATTAATTAATTTAATCATCGTCCTCTCACACCACCGTACGTACGGTTCCGTATACGGCGGTTCTATTTTATCTCTAAATATGAACAGTTTGATAGTGGTCTAGTAGTGATACTAGACCTCTTCTTTTTAGTCTTTCATTCGTGATGGTTCGACATAAAATAAATGAGCGAGCGACTCTCGCATATCCTTTTCGGGTATTTGCCCATTCCCACGCCTTATCCTTATCGATTCCCAACCTCATTAAACTTCTATATTTGGTTTGAACCTTCTTCCATTGTTTCCATATACACATTCTTAATCGGAATCGAATATTTTTATCTAGATTTCCACATACCGTCCTCATCTTAGCGATTTTAAAATAATTCACCCATCCGATGATTAACTGCTTTAGTTTCTTCAGTCGATAGTCAAAACTCACACTCCAACTTCGTCGGGTGAGTCTTTTTAATTTCTCTTTCACTCTCATGATCGATATCTGGTGAGGTTTAGCTTTGAACTGATAGGCATTTTTATCCCAAAAGAAACCGAATCCTAGAAATTTAATTCCACTTGGTCGCTCAACCTTACTTTTTGTCACATTGACTTTAAGACCTAGCGTTTCTTCAAGGTATTTCGTCATGCTTTTCATCACTCGCTTCGCTGCCTTCTCACTTTTCACTAGAATTAAACAATCATCTGCGTATCGGACAAAATTTAACCCTCTTGCTTCTAGCTCTTGGTCAAGTTCATTTAACATGATATTGCTCAGTAATGGGGATAGATTGCCTCCTTGTGGGGTTCCAATCACCGATTCTTTATATTCATCATCCATCATGACTCCACTGACTAAGAATTTTCGGATGAGTGAAATGACATCTCCGTCCTTAATCGTATTTGATATCAACCTCATTAACTTATCATGGTTGACTTTATCAAAGAACTTTTCTAAATCGATATCAACAATCCATGTATACCCATCATTCATGAATTCTAGACTTTTAATAATCGCCATTTCTGCACATCGTCCCGGTCTAAATCCATAGCTGTTTTCATGAAACTTTTCTTCATAGATAGGGGTGAGAACTTGAGCCATCGCTTGTTGAATGAATCGGTCAACCACGGTTGGGACACCTAAATTTCGCACACCCCCATCTGCCTTGGGAATCTCGATTCGTTTCACCGGTTTAGGTTGATACGAACGCGTACGAATTTGGTCCTTTATCTCTTCACCATTTTCTTTTAAATAGTGTCCCAATTCATTAATCGTCATCCCATCCACTCCTGCCGCACCTTTATTACGCTTAACTTGTAAATAAGCTTGGTTTAGATTATTTGGGTGTAGGATTTGTTTTAATAAATTCTCTGTGTTCATATTTGTTACCTCCATGAGTTTCGTAACCTTCCATCCATCGTATCTATTTTTTTTTTAGATATGTGTCTTATCACCTAATGGTTAATTAGGAAGGTGCAAGTATCATTTCTTTAACGGATAAAATAGTTCGGTCCTTCGCTCCTTTTAGTTTTCACTAACTCTCTTCACTACTACGACCTCGGCTGACTTCTTATATTCCATGTTTACCTCACGGTCAACCTTTGGGATAGAATATAAGACCTCCCCGGGTAAGGTGTATTATCTTCCCTTCCATCTATCTGCCACATTTACAACATACATTTTTTTTCTGTGTAGTTATTGGACTTTAACTTGTTATGCAGTCTTATCCTTGTATCCTGCCTGATGTGATTCCTGTTCGTCAGACCAGAAGTTTGCCCACGGACTTCCTTCAGATTCCTCCTCGCAGAGGACACCCTTGTCTTAGGCTATGTACTTTCCGCTACTTGGACGTACTCGGGACTTTAACCCGTTAGATAATACCCATGCCGGGCGCACATAAAAAGCTGTCCCTTTCGAGACAGCTTTGGCTATATTTTAACGTGTGTATGTGTGTGTTCAAGTAAAATTAGCGGATAACTTCTTCAGTTGCTACATCGAAGAAGTGGCATTTGTTCATGTCTAACGCTAACTCTAATGTATCTCCCATACGAACATCAGAACGAGCATCTACTTTAGCAACTAATTGTTGCCCAGCTAAAGTTGTATACAGAATAGACTCATGTCCTAATAACTCTGCTACTTCGATTTCAGCTTTATATTTTGCTTCACTATAAGTATCTGCTACGATTGGTTCATCATGAATATCTTCTGGGCGGATACCGAAAATCACTTCTTTATTATCATATCCTTTTTGTTTTAACATATTAAATTTGGCTTCTGGAATACGGAATTTTAAGTTATCTGCAATAAAGTAACCATTTGCTACTTTACCATGAACGAAGTTCATTGCAGGAGATCCGATGAATCCACCAACGAAAACAGTTTTTGGATTATCATAAATTTCTTTTGGAGATCCGATTTGTTGAATTACTCCGTCTTTCATAACAACAATACGAGAAGCCATTGTCATCGCTTCTGTTTGGTCATGGGTAACGTAGATTGTAGTTGTCGCTAAACGCTCATGTAATTTGATGATTTCTGAACGCATGGCAACACGTAATTTAGCATCTAAGTTTGATAATGGCTCATCCATTAAGAATACTTTCGCATCACGTACGATAGCACGTCCTAAAGCAACACGTTGACGTTGTCCCCCTGATAACGCCTTTGGTTTACGATCTAAGTATTGTTCAAGCCCTAAGATACGAGCCGCATCTTTCACACGACGATCAATTTCCTCTTTAGGAATTTTACGTAATTTTAATCCGAATGCCATGTTATCATAAACATTCATGTGAGGATATAATGCATAAGATTGGAATACCATCGCGATATCACGATCTTTTGGCGCTACGTCATTCATTAAGACACCATCGATATAAAATTCCCCTTTAGAGATTTCCTCTAGCCCCGCAATCATACGTAATGTTGTTGACTTCCCACATCCTGATGGTCCAACGAATACGATGAATTCTTTATCTGCAATATCTAGATTGAAATCTGTTACAGATGGATTTGGATTGTTCTCATAAATTTTATAAATGTTTTTCAATTTTAATTCAGCCATTTTTAATTCCTCCCTCTTGGTATAGGTAAATTATAGAATGAAAGCGATTAACTTTCAATAAACAACTTGCACTCATTTTAATCATATAACTTGTGCACCTTGTATATAACGTTTACATATTACTTTTTAATTCGAGGTTTTTTATCAAAATATAGGCTACAATGGCATGTTTAAACTCTTTCACATTAAGTCCCGTTACTTGAATAAATCGTTCTAATTTGTTCATGAACGTATTGCGATGCATGTACAAGGCTTTCGCCCCCATCGATAAATTAAAGTTATTGTCTAAATAAGACTTCACTACTTCCACAAGATCATAAGATAACCTTTCAATCTTTTGCGCCAATTGGTTAAATCCATCGTAATCATTAATAGTTAAAATCATATATTGTAATAGAAGTTCTTGTTGTTCCATAATAAGAACTTGACGATTTCGATACTTTTGATAGAGATTAAATTCTTTTAGAAAAGCCTCAGAGATTTGATCATCAATCGAGTAATCGACCGTCTTATAAAGATTCGTATAATAATAGAAATCTTCGTTGATTGCTTTTGCAATTTCTTCAAATTCTTCCACGTCATATTCATTTCGTTTGGTAAAATCAAGAATGACACCATATTCACGATCAATAAATAAAACAATGAATTTCTGATTAAAGCTTTTAATTAATTGATCAAATTCAATTTTTGTGTCCGAATCAAAATTATGGTGGAAAAAGATAAATCGTACTTCATCGTATGGATGAACCATCGTCTCTAGTAATTTTGTCTTTCCATATAACAATAACTCTAACCAAAATAACCTTTTTTGTTGATCAAAATCAACAGAGACAATCTCATCAAATAATAAGGATAGCAATTTTTTTTCTGATGTCGGAACATTTTTCTTTATGCCAATCAAATGATTCCCTTCATCTTTGAACCAGTAATAATCATTTGGATAGTCTGGCATCTCATCAATAATACATTTTTCTTTATAAAGTTCTTTTATTTGTAAAAGCATATAGCATCCCCACTTCTCCCCTCATAGTATATATTAAGTATATCATTTTTTAGATGCTGACAACATAATAGTTTCGACTGTGTGAACGATAAAAAAACGATTTACGTTAATAACAAAGGAGGTCCGTTATGCCAAGAAGTATTACAATGGCTCAATTGAGTCAAATCATGAGTACGAATCCGGTCATTATTGATATTCGTGATCCTTATCAGTATGCTCAGTTTCACCTTCCAACAGCGGTTAATATCCCCTATCAAACTCTCGTCATGTATCCTGAGCGCTACTTAAATTTGCGAGATACCTATTATTTAATCTGCGCTCATGGGGGTGAAAGTTATCGAGCATGTATGATGCTTGAACCAGCTGGATATAAAGTGATCAGTATCGCAGGTGGCTATACAAATATGCGATACCGCTATTAAACATAAAAAGTGAGTCCTCACGGGACTCACTTCTTTTAGATTGAAAAACGTTTGGGAAGATCTGTTTGAAATTCATACGTTTCTTTTGTAATTGGGTGAATAAAACGGACATAATAGCTATGCAATAAATGGCCATCTTCTAAAATTAGTGCTTGATCATCATACAGTGTATCTCCAATCAAGGGATGTCCTAAATAATCCATATGGACACGAATTTGGTGTGTTCGTCCCGTTTCAAGTTCACATTCAATGAGTGTATTTTCACCTTGTCTTTCAATCACACGATAATGCGTGACTGCATGATCTCCATCTTCACGAACCCCACGTTTAACGTTTCCCTCTTGCAATCTACCAATTGGAGCTTCGACTGTGCCTGAAATCGTGAGATGACCTTTCACAAGGGTATAATATTTTCGTTTAATTTGCTTCACATCTTTTGTCATTAAATGATGAATATGACGATATTTTGCCACAACTAATAAGCCTGATGTATCCCGATCAAGTCGATTAACAAAATGAATCGTGGATTCAATTTTTTGTTGATTATAATAGTGAACTAGCGCATTGGCTAACGTTTCATATGGATGCCGAATCGATGGAATGGTCGGAATGCCTGCTGGTTTATTCACCACCAATAGGTAATCATCTTCAAAGATAATATCAAGTGGCAACTCATAAGGAGCTAATCCAGCACTTCGTTCTTCTGGCGGAAAAATAATCTTTAGCTCATCGTTTGTTTGTAAGACATAGCGAACCGTTTGATGCTCTCCATTCACTTGCAAATCTCCTCCACGATGCTTCGTGGCGACAATCGCTTTTTTAGAAATTTCTTGTTTCTTTAAAAAATTTAAGATCGATGTTCCGTGTTCTTCTGGTTTAATCGTGTAAGTTAAAGTCAAACTCATGTCGGTACTCCTATAAGAAATGTTGCTTGACGCGTCCCCAGAAAAGTCCATCACGACGTTTAATGAAAGCAACGGAACGTTCTGATAGGGTCACTTTAATTTTTTGAATATTTTGATATGATTCATATAAATGGTCACGAGTAATCGTCACATCAGCAAAGTTTTCTGATTGAAGTGTCACGACTTGCTCTTGCGGAATAATTAATGGTGATCCAATTGTACGAAACACATTATTATTAATCGATGCAATCTCGGTCATTTGGAACGCTTTTAAGCTAGGATAAATAATCGCTCCCCCTAATGATTTATTATACGCTGTACTTCCCGTTGGGGTTGACAGACAGACACCGGTTCCACGAAACGATTCAAAAAACAAATCATCAATGGTCACATTTAAATGCTGCGTTCGATAAGCATTTAAAAGCGTCATTTCATTAAACGCATATAATTGATGGCAAACTTCACTTTCGGAAGCTACAGACTCACAAAGGACGATGGACAATAATGGATGATGATTGATGTTTGAGTGTTCTTGTTTTAAAAACTCCACAAGCTCATCTAACTCATCAGGTAACCAATCTGTGTAGTAACCTAAGTGACCCGTATGAATCCCGATAAATTTAACCTTCTCAATTTGATTCAGATAATGATGGACCGCATGTAAAACGGTCCCATCTCCACCAATCGTTAAAACAATATCAGGTTCTTGATCATTTAATTCGATTTGTTCTTGTTGCAATTTTAACATGAGTTGCTCTTTGACTTGTTGAGACTGCTCACGCTCATTCGCATAGATTGCTACTTTCATGTTAATCTCCTTTATGCTTTTTAATTAAATAATCTTCATTTAACGTCACTAGGCTAGCAGGTGGTTCAACCACTCTAAACTCATCGGATTGACGTTTTTCAAATGTTTTCTGTGCCTCCGCAATTTCATCACGAATCTCTGACATCTGACCATCCAACCAAGCAGCAGCTTCAGCCGCTTGTTTTAATCGCTCTTTAATTCCTTCTGGAATTTGTCCTTCATATTTATAGTTTAATGAATGTTCAATACTCGCCCAAAAGTTCATTGCAAGCGTTCGGATTTGAAATTCAACCATAACTTTTTTCATCCCATCAATCGTTTCTAAATGATAATAGGCATGAATATGATACGATCGATATCCACTTGCACGTTGATGTAAAATGTAATCGCGCGTCTCAACAATTTCTAAGTCTTGACGTTTTTTTAATAACTCAACCACCATGTAAATATCTTCAACGAACTGACAGTTAATACGAATTCCGGCAATATCGTATACTTTATCAATTTCCTGAATTGATAACCCCATACGGTCCAATTTATCCAGTATACTCGAGATCGTTTTAATACGACCATCTACAAATTCAATCGGAGAGTGTAATCCCTTCGTTTTATATTGTTGGCGGATTCCGCGTAAGTTTATTTTTAATTCTTGTAAGGCTAATTCATACGGCTCAAAAAAACTTAACCAATCCATTAAATTCACCTCTATTTCTTCACTTTGATTTAATCTGTTGTCTCTCACTCAACTTATTTTATAAATATTTTCTTCACTCATTGATTATATCATGTCTTTGCGTCATAATTAAATAGAGGTGAGATTGTTTATGTCTACAAATCTGGAAATTGAATTTAAAAACATGTTAGATGAAAATGAATATCATGAATTATTAAATTATTTCTCAATTCATGAAGAGCAAATTTGGACACAAAAAAATGTCTACTTTGATACGCTATCTCATGATTTAAAACGCCAACAAGCGGCTCTTCGCGTACGAGTAAAAAATAACACGTATGAGTTAACATTAAAAACGAAAGCAGAAGTCGGTCTACTTGAGACAAATCAAATGATTACAAAAGCAGACTACAAAACATTTAAACATGATCATCAACTCGTAAAAGGACCTGTTTACGATGCCTTAGTTGAGTTAGGAATTCATGTAGATGAATTACGCGTCATGACGGATTTAACAACGAAACGTGCTGAAGTTCCTTATGAAAATGGACTTCTTGTCCTAGATAAAAGCTTCTATGGTGAAGTGATTGATTTCGAACTAGAATATGAAGTTAAAGATTATCATGAAGGATTAAAAATCTTTAACCATTTATTAAATAAACATAATATTCCGACGCGCCCCGCTGAAAATAAAATTAAACGCGCCACAGCCGCCGCTAAAAAATAGGAAAAGCTAGCTTCTAAGGTAGAAGCTAGTTTTTTTGTTGCAGCCAAAGTTGACCTAATTGCTCATCCTCTATTAAATAAGGTTCAAGCTGTAAGTATAAATGTGGTTTCTTAATATATTCATAATAGCCAAATTGCTCACGAATCATACCAAACATAGATAATAACTCTAAATATTTTTTCAAAGCTAACCATGTGTGCTGTGACTCTTTTAATCGATAATGAAGTCTTAACTTTTGGCGGATTTCTGATAAAGTAAACACCTCATGTTCTTCATAATTAGACATGATACATAAAACAACATACGCCTGCCAAATAAAGAGTGGCTTCTCGTATGCAACCTCTTCAATCGGCCAGCCAACAACTGATGGTAATAAAGATAAATTAATTAAAAAAGGCGCACACATTCTTAAAAGAGCATATTCTTTTCGTTGATAACCTGCATATTTTTGACATCGAAATTCTTTCTTAATGGCTAACCATTCACTTAATCGCTTTTGTTTATACGCTTGTGGTGGGAAGAGTAGTTGATCTAACGATAAAAATTTCAAGGGAATAGATTCAATCGTTCCTTCAACTTCTTTTTGATTTAACCAAACAAGATGATCAAAAAAAGTAAGGGTTTCAGTGAGAACATTAAAATGAATTAATCGATTTCCCTTTTGAAGTCGCATAACTTGATTTAATAAATAAGTGTGTGACCTTTCCTGAATATCACGGATAAAAATCCAAATCACCTGAATGCCTGACTGACAGTAATCTTTATTTCGCTGTTCAAAGAGCTCTGGTGTCATCAGACTTTTTTGAATTTCAAACACATATTTTTGCTGATTCCATTCAAAGTAAATATCTGCAATCCGATTAACAGCTGACAATCGATATTCAAGCTGTACGGAGGTCGCTCCTTGATTGATTAACCACTGTGATAATACGAGCTTACTTAGCTGATGGGCTTCACTTTCATGGGTATGACTATCGTAATCACAAGGAGCTATATGGGAAAAATGCGCCCTTCTTTTTGGACCCTGTTTAAAAATAACAGGAGAGCCGCAATACGGGCACTCATAATTTGAACTAAGTTTTAGTTGTGCAAGTTCCTTTTTTGGAATTTGTGTTAAATCAACGAGTTGGTTATTTTGTTTTGCTGTTAACATATTAATCACCCACTTTAACTTACGCAAAAAAGGGTGAATTTCTTTTTAAAGCAGATATTGTTCATTTAAAAGATGAGTGACTTGATTAATCATAATATCTAAGACACTTAAAAGTTGTTTATCACAACGTCCCGCATGAATAAAAAGAAGTTCAATATGTTCTTTCATAAGGTTAGGTATTAGCGGACAAGATTCCTCCATAATTTGTATAACCCGCTTTTCGATTGGATAAAATTGTCGATTAATCGCAAATAATAGATCTAGATAGCTTTTTAAATAGTCATTTAAAAGGCTAGAAATATGAATTCGATCTCGACGTTCAAGGGCTCGTTCGAATGAAATGTAGTACGATTTAGAGTTTGATTTAAGTAAAGGATATTGAATTTGAACAATTTTTTGTCGTAATAGATCGGGATATTGTGAGGTATACTTTTGTTTCAATGTCGATAATTGTTGATGACGATCAAATACAATGTTTGAGTAATGAACAAAATAAGCAATACGCGTTGAATTATAGCGAGTAACACACGCTTCATTGATCACAGTAATAAGTTGTTTTTCGATTTCTTCAATATCTAAATAACATAAATCAAGCTCAATGGGGAAATCCCGGAGTAAACAATGGTCGGTTTGTACTTCTCCTGGACAGTCTAGTTCAATGGACTCTGAAAATTTCATTAAAATTTGATGTCTCGTCTCACTAGGGATAAGTTCGGTGTAATATATATTTATGTTAATATCGGATAAATCATCTTGATAATTAGAAAATTTAGATCCTGCCATGGCAATAGCCGTCACTTGCTCAATACTTTGGAATTCAGCGATTAAGCGATGTAAAATTTCATTCACATTGATCATCTTGTTCTCTCCTTCCATTTTTCGAATTTTTTATGACATAATAAAAAACAACTATACATAATACAGATTGCTTAGTTGCTGTTTGTATGTTAAAGATCACTTATTACAATGTATTCATCAAATTTTAAAAATATGTTTGTCTCTTTTTAAAAATATTTATCTCTATAACTCTATGTCTATTGATCGACTGGTATAAAAAAAGAAGTAACCTTTAACCTAGATTACTTCTCTTACTATTAATATATTAGTTTCTTTTACTTGTATTCTCTATAAAATTGTCACTTAACGCACGCTCTAAAGCATTAACATATGAGCAATTACAGTTATCACAATTCTTACAGTAGATGACATTGCGTAATTCACGTGGTAAGAAACAGCGAATCTCTTCGTCATTATATCCAACTTGTAAACGATGTTTATCGACAATAATAGGACGACGTAAAACACTTGGATTTTCAACGATAAAATCAAGTAATTCATTGATTGTCATCTCATCTGCATCTAAGTTATTTTCTTTAAATGCTTTTGAACGGGTTGAGATAATATCTTCAAATCCATTTTCTGTTTTTTCTAAAATCTGTTTAATATCTTCACGTGTAATTTTCGTTACAAATAAGTTTTTTTCAATATATTTAATCCCATATTCATCTAACCATTTTTTCGCTTTACGGCATGATGAACAGCTGGGAGATGTATAAATTTCAACCATCCATATCCCTCCATAACGATAGCCATCATCTATCTTTTATATTGTACACTACCCTTTAATTAGATACAACCTATTAATGATGACTTTCATTTCTAATTTCAACTAATTCGCCCATAGGTTCATCAGCTCATTTGAAAATGGGTTTTATAATTATATTTACTTTTTCTCCAAATAATTTCTTAAAAATTAAATAAAAACGTGCCTTTAAAACTTCAAAATCCAATAAATCTATCATTTATCTTGTCTGATATTTACTGATTCTAACCTACAAAATAACAAAAGGACTATCACTTATCTGATAGTCCTTAAGCTTGTCTTAAATGTTTTCCTTTGAAAGAGAGTTGAAATCAACTTCTGACTCTTCTTTTAGTTTACCTTTCATTACTTTTTTCATGAACCAGCTAAATACGATGATCGCACAGATGATTCCAACTCCATTTGAAAAGACATTTGGTAATCGGAATCCTTCTTTTGCTTGTAAAATATATGACGTACAAATAAATGTCATGAATGTTGCTGGAAGTAAAGTGATCCAATAGTTACGTTTATTTTTTAATAAAAAGACGGTTGATGTCCATAAGAAAATTGTTGCTAATGTTTGATTTGACCATGCAAAGTAACGCCAAATAATATTGAAATCGATTTGTGTTAAGATAATACAAACGATAAATAGCGAATAACAATAAAGGAATGTTTAACGATTGCATCTTGCTTGATACGTAAAGCATCAGCAATCCTGAATTGAACACTTCTAAATGCTGCATCTCCTAATGTAATCGGACAAGCTACCACTCCTAATAAAGTTAAAACAGCTCCCACATTTCCTAACAATCCAGTTGAAATAATGTTAACAACTCCAGATTGTCCACCTGATTCAGTTAAGGCTGTGTTTTAAGAACATGTTGATATTCAACAGGAAAGTCTAAATTTCATCTTATAGTGCGTCGCTTTTTCGATTAAGTTGCTTTCTACTGAAATCAACATTTATCTAAAACTCAACTATCTTTTAAACTAACAGAGTCAAATAAAAAAAGAAGTTGCAACCGAAAATTCGGCTACAACTTCTTTTTATTTACGTGACTGTTTCCAGCTTTCAATTTCTTCTTTTGTTCCTAAAACGAAGTGTCCTGGTGCTACTTCTGTCCAGTCCCCAGCGTAATAATCAATTTGTGATTTGTCATAAACGATACGTTTACGATCACGCTCATAATTTGGATCTGGAAGTGGAATAGCGGATAATAATGAACGAGTATATGGGTGAATTGCATTCGCATAAATATCGTCTGCACTTCCAAGCTCAACTAAGCGTCCTAAATGCATAACTCCAATACGGTCTGAAATGTATTTAACCATTGATAAGTCATGAGCAATGAATAAGTATGTTAATCCAAATTCTTTTTTCAGAGTATTCATTAAGTTAACCACCTGTGCCTGAATTGAAACGTCAAGCGCAGAAATTGGTTCATCGGCAATAATAAACTCCGGATTTGTAATTAACGCACGGGCAATCCCAATACGTTGACGTTGTCCACCAGAAAATTCATGAGGATAACGCCCAGCATGGTCTTTACTTAAACCAACAGCTTCTAAAATTTTATAAACTTTTTCCTCACGGTCTTTTTTATTTTTCGCCAATTTATGAATATCAATTCCTTCAGCAATAATATCAATCACACGCATACGAGGATTTAAACACGCCATTGGATCTTGGAAAATCATCTGAATTTGTTGACAAACTTCTGCTTTTTCTTTTTTCGATAATTTTTTTGCAATGTTTTTCCCTTTGAAGATAACTTCTCCGGCTGTTGGTTGGTATAAACGAATGATACTACGTCCAGTTGTTGATTTACCTGATCCTGACTCTCCAACTAATCCAAACGTTTCTCCTTTATAAATCTTAAATGAAATATCATCAATCGCCTTAACCGTTAATTTATGGTCAATTTTGAAATATTGTTTTAAATTTTTAACTTCTAATAAAACTTCGCGTTCGTTATTACTCATGAGTGTATCCTCCTTTTGCACGAAGACGTAATACTGCAGCAGGTGGGGTTACTTTTGGTGCTTGTTCATGCAATAACCATGTTGCTGCATAATGTGTATCACTGACTTTGAACATCGGTGGTTGTTCTTCAAAATCAATGTTTAAAGCATACTCACTACGAAACGCAAACGCATCTCCTTTTGGTGGTGTTAAAAGGTTAGGAGGTGTTCCTGGAATGGCATAAAGTTGTTCGTCACTTGTATCTAAATCAGGCATTGACGCAAGCAATCCCCATGTATAAGGGTGGCATGGATTGTAGAAGACTTCATTGCTCGTACCAATTTCACAAACGCGTCCTGCATACATAACAGCTACGCGATCGGCAACGTTTGCTACAACACCTAAGTCGTGTGTAATAAAGATAACAGCAACATTTGTTTTTTGTTGTAAATCTTTAATTAACTCTAAAATTTGAGCTTGGATTGTGACATCAAGTGCAGTTGTTGGTTCATCACAAATTAATACACGTGGATTACATGCTAAAGCAATAGCGATAACGATACGTTGACGCATCCCACCAGAGAACTGATGAGGATATTGCTTCATACGTTTTGCTGCTTCACTAATTCCAACAAGAGTAATTAATTCTTCTGCTTTAGCTTTCGCTTCTGCTTTTGAGCATCCTTGATGTTTCATGATTGGTTCCATGATTTGCTTTCCAATAGTCATTGTTGGATTTAATGATGTCATTGGATCTTGGAAGACCATCGCGATTTCTTTTCCTCGAATTGTATGATATTCGCGCTCAGATAATTTCGCTAAATCGATTTCTTCTCCGTTTTCTTTTGTATATGTCATTGAACCGTCAGTAATTTTACCATTTTCAGCCAAAATCCCCATAATCGCTTTTGAAGCAACTGATTTTCCTGATCCTGATTCCCCAACGATTGCTAATGTCTCACCTTCGTGTAAAGTAAAGCTCACACCTCGAACTGCAGAAACAGGGCCTGCGAATGTATCGAATGTGATATTCAGATTATTAACATCTAGTATTTTCTTCATGATTTTCTCACCGTCCCCTTCTTACTTACCGCGTAAACGTGGATCTAACGCATCACGAAGTCCATTTGCAAATAAGTTGATTGCTAACATTAAATACACCATAAAGAATGCTGGTACAAATAATAAGTAAGGATAGAACGTCATTTTACTTGTTCCATCACTTAATAATACCCCTAGTGATGACATTGGAATTGGTAACCCTAAACCAATGAATGATAACATCGCTTCTGTTGCGATGGCAGCTGGAATTGAGAATGTCGCCATTACGACTAATTGTCCAATAATGTTTGGGAATAAATGTTTGAAAATAATGCGAGTGCTACTTGCTCCAAGTGTTGTTGAAGCCATAACAAACTCTTGATCTTTTAATTTTAAATATTGTGCACGTACGACACGGGCAACTGAAATCCATCCTGTTAAACTCATCGCCATCAGAAGAATAATAAATGACCCAGTAACGTTAGATAGTTTAACATGCAAGATATTTTGAATTCCCGAAAGTACTGCATCTTTAGAAGCAATAAAGATAATCAGGATAACCGTTGTTGGAATAGATCCTAAAATTTCTGTAATACGCATCATGACGTTATCAATAGCTGTCCCTCCGTAGAATCCAGCAATTGATCCGTATAAAATACCAATTGTAAAGTCAACGATTAATGATAAAAGACCGATTAATAATGATACTTGAACCCCTGTCCATAAACGTGTCCATACATCGAATCCTAATTCATCTGTTCCGAAGTAGAAATATAAATGTTCAACATTTTTTAACACATATGCATTAACATTTACTTTAATCATTTGAATCCCTTGTGTGTCAAACTCTGTTGATTTTAATTCAAATGACTCTAAGTTACTATAGGTTGAATATTGACTCATTAAGTCTGTTACTGGTACTGTTTCAGTTGATGATGCTCCACGTAATTGAATCGTGATCATCATGCCCTCACCTTTACCAGACCACTCAATGATATCGTAATCATTTGGATGATACTTAATTCCTAAAGCTTCAACGAATTCAGTTTTTGTTAAAGCTGAATTTAACGCACTTACCTCTTCTGGTAATGAATTTCCGACAAATAAATCAAATGCTGTCATTTTTTTAATACTTGTTCCATTGAAAATACCTAATTTTTCAAGTCCCGGAACGCGTGGTGGTAAATAACTTAAGCGTGATTTTTCAATTTTTGTTCCTGTATCTGGATCAATTAAAACTGGTGTTTGATTATATTTAACCACTTCACCACTTGAATGTTTTGGACCAATGACTGGCGCTAAGAATGAACAAACGACTAAAATTAAAATGGCATACATTGAAATAAGTGCCGCTTTATTTTGACGTAAACGACGCCAAGCATCTTGCCAGAAATTCAAACTTTCTGTTTTAATTTCATCAGATTGACCTTGATGTTTTGTAGCTAATTCAAATTTTGTTGGATCATATTTTTTTGAAATCATTATTTTCCACCTCCGGCTAAACGAATACGAGGATCGATGACACCGTATAATAAGTCAATAATTAAAATAACAATAACATATAAGAAGGCATAGAAGAAAGCAATTCCTAACGTTAAGAAGTGATCATTCATTGTGACAGAGTTTAATAATAAGTTACTTAATCCTGGCACCCCAAAGAATTTTTCAATAACTAAACTTCCGGTCATAATTGAAACAACCATCGGTCCAACAACTGTAATAACTGGAATTAAGGCATTACGAAGTGCATGATGCACAATAACTTGTGCTTTTGTTAATCCTTTTGCACGAGCTAATAAAATATAATCTGTATTTAATACTTCAATTAATTCTGAACGCATGTAACGCACTAATGATGCAATTACTGGAACTGAAAGTGAAATAGCTGGTAAAATTAATGATTTAAATTCATCCCACATCGTTACGCCACGCATTTCATCAGCTGGTTGATAAATAACTGGTAACCATCCTAATTTTGTACAAATAAAATATTGTAATAAGGCGGCTAATACGAATGATGGAATCGAAACTCCGAATACTGATATAATCGTAATCAGATGATCTGCCCACGAGTTTCGTTTCATCGCAGCGATAGCTCCTAATGTAATCCCGATTATTATCCCAATCACAAGAGCTAATGCTCCCGGTTTAATTGTATAAGGGATACGGGTTAAAACTAAATCCGTAACCTCTTGGTTTTGTAATTTAAATGATGTTCCAAAATCCCCTTGGAATACACCTTTCATATACCTTGCATACTGTACAGGAATCGGATCATTCATCCCATACTTTTCCTCTAAAATAGCAATTTGAGCTTCCGTCTTTTTCTCACCATCAAATGGGCTTCCTGGTAATAACTGAAGCAATAAAAAGTTAACCGTTAAAACTAAAAATAACGTAACCGCCATGTAGCCAAGACGCTTTAAAATGTACTTAAACATCATTAACCTCCCCTTCCGGATTTTCTTTCTCTTTAATTCATGTTTTCTCGTTGTATTGAATAAAAGATAGATTTAAAAAATTAATAATTAAATTGTCATTTTTTAAATCTATTTTTTAGACAATTCTAAGATGTGTGATTTTTTATGATTAGGTTTTATTTAAATGCCATAGTCCTTATTAAAACCTCAATATTCATGACCATAGATAGGTCACTTCTTTCATAAAAAATTTATACTCATCTAAAATATAATTTATGGTAAACAAGCATAAGACCAAGGTAGCCTTATGCTTGTAAAACCTCTTTTTTAGTTTTCTTTAATGTCTACCCATTTGTAGAAGTAGTCAGGTCCAACTGCTTGTGGCCAGTAGTTAATTAAGTTTAATGAACGTAAGCTTACAGTTCCTTTTTGATATAAAGGAATTAAAGCTTGGTCTTGACCTAATAAAATTTCTTCAGCGTTGATTAATGCTTCCCAACGTGCTTCATAATCAGTTGCTAAATCTCCAGATTTTGAATCATTAATTAATTGATCGTAATCAGCATTTGAGTATCCTAAGTTGTTATGTCCTCCACCTGTAACGAACATATCTAAGAATGTCATTGGATCAGCATAGTCTGGTGACCATCCTGAGAATGCTAATTCATAGTTTCCAGCAGATACACGAGCTAATTTTTCTGGGAATGGAACTGGTTGAACAGTTACAGTTAAACCAAACTCACTGAATGCTTCGTTTAAGTCATTCTGGATTGCAGATCCCATCTTGATGGCTGTATCTCCAGTTTGGATTAATAATTCTAGATCAATCGCACCAGTTACACCAGTTTCAGCTACTGCTTCTTGCCATAATTTTTTAGCTTCTTCTACATTATATGTATTAAATCCTGGATAAGTTGAACGGAAATCTTTTCCTTCAAACTTAGTTCCTTCAGGTCCATATACGAAATCTTTTGGTACTAAGTAATCAGCGACTGTTGAACCATTAGCTAATACCTCATCTGTGATGAATGATTTATCAATTGCCATATTGATGGCTTTACGAGCTTTAGCATTTGATAATAATTTCATCTCTGGAGTCATTGCTCCGTTACCTTGGTTAATTTCTAAGTAGAATACCCCGGCATCACCTTCTGCAACCGCATCTGGACGTGATCCGTAAGTTGCTACGTTTTGTCCACTTAATCCAGCTGTCATTACTGTTCCATCTGTATATAAGCTAACTTGAGTATTATTATCGACATCTTCAATAACTGTGAAGTCAACTCCTGATAATGCTACATTTTCAGCATCCCAGTATAATTCATTTTTTGTTAAATAGAAGCTTTTTGAAATCTTCCACTCAGTAAATAAGAATGGACCATTATATAAGAATGTATCAACACTTGTTCCAAATTTATCTTCTGTTACTTCATTAACGAATGCTTCATTAACTGGATAGAATGCAGGGAATGCCATTAATGATAAGAAGTATGGCGTTGGTGTTGCTAATTTTACTTCAAAAGTATAATCGTCAATTGCTTTGAATCCTAATTGATCAATTAATGTTTGCATGTTTGTATTTGCTTCTTCAACTGATGCAAATCCTAATGCTTTAATTGCTTCTTCAGCAGATGCAACAGATGCCTCTAAATCTGCTTTTGCTTCTTCATATTGCTCTTGTGCTGTACCAGTTTCACCATCTTCGTAATCTTCAACTTTTAAAGCAGCTAACTCTTTTGAACTTGTGTTATAAGTAACTAAGTTAGATGCTAGTCCTAATGCATCACTTGCCCCAACAACACCAGCTGTTTCTAACATAAAGTTATATTCAGCACCACTTTGAGGATCAATTAATTTTGTCCAAGAATAAACAAAGTCATGAGCTGTTACTGGTGCAACTTCTGTTCCATCAGCTTTTACCCATTTAGCGTCTTGATTTAAATGGAATGTATATGTTAATCCATCTTCTGAAATATCCCAAGATTCTGCAACACCTGGTTTAATTTCCCCATTTTCTCCAAATAAAACTAAACCTTCTAAGATGTTTCCTAACATTAAGAATGATACGCTGTCTGTTGCTTGCCAAGGTAATAATGATTTAATGTTAGATGTTTGTAATAATTTTAATACTTTATTCGAGTTTGTCTCACTAACACTCGAAGATTGTTGACTTTCTCCACTTGGTTGATTGCCAGCATCATTTGATGAACATGCGACAAGACCAAATGCACAGAAAGCAGCAGCAAAAATGCTTACTAATTTCTTATTCATTATAATGTCCCCCTTATAAAACACTTTCCATAATTGGAATTTTTTGTATCATTTTATGATACTTGTTACTATTTTATATCCCAGTTTATAGTTTGTAAATCCTAAATTTGGGTTGAAAGCGTTATTTTTGTAAAATTATTTTTTTTTCGTTATAAAACGACCAAAAATATCTATAATAAGAGGTTTATCTTATATTAAATAAAAATATTTATTATAAAACTAGTTATTTTTTCATAGCTAAAATTTATTTCCAATGATAATTCTGGTATAATTAGTAAAAAAACCCTAGGTGGTGGCAAAATGTTACAAAAATATCATATCTTTTTAAAATCAACATTATGGATGACAAGCTTATCTTGTTTCTTTCTCCTTTGGCAGGGATTCTCAACTATAAATCTCATCAATACTCTATTTCTAGTCTCACTTTTTTTCTTCTGTGTGTATGGCTTCAAATGGATTATCGATCAAGGAACTTTTTATACCTTTGAATATTCATGGCAAAAAACAAAACGCTATGTTCTATTTTTCTTGCCTAAATACTGGTCAATCAAAGATACAAAAGATAGAAATAACGATTATGATGAAGAAACAGGCGAAAAAATTTATCATACATTCGAAGAATTTTATGAATATAAACAAAGTCAAAAATGGGACGACATCAATCAGCTTTTATGGTCAACGATCATCATTCTTGCCTTTACCTTCATTCTATCATTCCTATATATCTAACAAAAAAGTTCTGAACCTAATCGGTCAGAACTTTTTTCATCTCTTATCTTATAGTATTTAACTTTTTGTTTTAAATCACCGTGACTTATACAAATAACCCTTTATTTAATTTTCTCAAATTGTCCCATGTAAAGTTGATAATAATCACCTTTTTGTGCAATTAGCTCAGCATGAGTTCCTTTTTCAGCAATCTCACCATTTTTAAGTAATAAAATTTGATTAGCATTTACAATCGTTGATAAACGGTGAGCAATAATAAAGCTCGTTCGATCTTTTAACAACACTTGAATTGCATCTTGGATTAATTTCTCCGTCTCAATATCAATCGATGCTGTTGCTTCATCTAAAATTAAAATAGCTGGGTTAGCAATTAAAGCACGAGCAAACGAAATTAATTGTTTTTGCCCCGTTGATAAGCCCGAACCACCTTCTCCAATCACTGTCTCATAGCCATCAGGATAGTGGGTAATAAATTCATGGGCATTCACTAGCTTCGCAGCTTCTATAATTTCTTCATCGGTTGCATCTAGTTTTCCATAACGAATATTCTCTTTAATAGTTCCACTGAATAATTGCGGTGTTTGTAAAACATAACCTAGATGAGAATGGAGCCACTCTTGTGTACGCTCACGATAATCCACACCATCAATTAAAATTTGTCCACTTGTTGGCTCATAAAAACGACAAATTAAATTCACAATGGTACTTTTCCCTGAACCTGTTGGTCCAACAATGGCAATACTATTTCCCGCTTCAATTTTCAAGTTCATGTGTTCCATGACTTTTTCGCCTGTCTTATAATGGAAGCCCACATCGATTAATTCAATATCTCCTTTAATCGGTTCCCAATTCTCTTTTTTCAAATTTCCAATTTGACCATACTTTTCAATAACATCTGGTCGATCAATAATATCAGATTCTGTATTAATTAATGAGATGACCCGTTCAGCTGATGCTTGTGCATCTTGGAAACGTGTTAATAAATTCGCAATCGTGCGAATTGGATCATAAAATAGCGTCGCATATGAAAGGAAAACAACTAAGTCTCCATAAGATAAATCGCCATTAAACACATCCATTCCACCAACATTAATAATTAAAGCAACACCAACACTTCCTAAGGCAACAATGATTGGATAATAAATGGCATTAATAACAGACGCACGTACTGATCCATCACGCATCTCTCTTGTTAAATGACTGAATTCTTCTAAATTATCTTCTTCTGTCACCAACGTTTTTGTCGTGACCGCCCCTGTAATCCCTTCATTGAAAGCTCCTGTAATTTTAGAGTTCATTTTTCGTACGCAACGATATTGCTTTAAAATGCGCGTCTGGAAATAATAGCTTACGACCGCAAGGATGGGTAAAACCGCGATGGTAATTAAGGCAAGCTTCCAGTTCATCATGAACATTGAAATCGTCACAAAGAACATGACCATACTTCCCCAAATCGCATCAGTTAACCCCCATGATAAAATACCACCAATCCGATTCGTATCAGATGTTAAACGCGATAATAGCCATCCAACCGATGACGTATCATAAAAAGAGAATGATAATTCCTGTAATTTTTTAAATCCGTCTTTTCGAATTTGATAACTAATACTTAGTTGTAATCGATCGGAAAGTAAGATAAATGTCCAAACGATAAATCCGAATAAGGCGATAAAGGCTAAATAAATGCCTGCAAACAGTGGGAGTTGTTCAAGGTTTCCTGTTAAAACATATTTATCAATGACTATCCCATTTAACTTCGGATAAATCGTATCTAAAATGGCTAATGTAATGACAGAGACAAAAAGTAAAATAACATCACGTCTCTCACCCTTCATATAAGATAAAACTTGCTTCCATGTTGCAAGGTCGGCTTTGGTGTATTCTACTTCATCAAATTCTTTTGCCATCTTTACACCTCACTTCCTTGGTTAACTAAACTTAAAACTTCAGCCTCTTTTTCATTTTGAATTTCCCAGAATGTCTGGTAAAGACCTCCTTGATGAATCAGTTCATCATGTGTTCCTTGTTGAATGATACGACCCTTATCTAGCACGAGAATTTGATCAGCATCTTTTACCGTACTGACACGGTGAGCAATAATAAAAGTTGTCACATCTTTTGAGCGTTCTTTTAATGCTTTTCGAATCACAATATCTGTTTCAGTATCGACAGCACTTAATGAGTCATCAAAGATTAAAATTGGACATTCATTAATAAGCGCTCGGGCAATTCCAACACGTTGCTTTTGTCCACCGGATAATGTTACACCACGCTCACCGACAATCGTATCATAACCTTCTTGAAACTCCTCAATGACATGATGGACCGATGCTAACTGAGCGACACTATGAATCTCTTCATCAACCGCATCTTTTTTAGCAATCGCAATATTTTGTTTAATCGTTTTCGAGTATAAAAATAATTCTTGAAGCACAGCTCCAATATGACGGCGTAGCCACTTTTTATCAATGTGTTTTAGTTCCACGCCATCAATTTTAATCGATCCATCTGTATAGTCATAAAGACGCATCAATAAATTCATTAACGTTGTTTTTCCTGAACCCGTACGACCAATAATGGCAATCGTTTGGCCACATTTCACTTTAAACGTAATATCTTTTAAAATGCGATCATGATCTTCATACTCAAACCCAACATGGTTAAATTCAATGGTTCCCTTAATGTCAGGTTTTTGTAAACCTTCTTCAAATTCAATCGGCTCACTTAATACTTCATTAATACGCTTGGCTGAAATCGTCGTTTTCCCTAAATCAGTTAAAATACGACCTAATTGGCGAACAGGCCAAATAATCATCGATTCATAAGAAATGAACGCTTGTAATGTCCCTAGTGTGATTTCCCCGTTTATCGATAAATATGCTCCGTAAATTACGGTAATTGCAATTTGAAATAAGCTTAAAAAATCAGAGCTTGACCAGAAGAGTGCGTTTAACTTGGTCATCACATAACTTTTTGCACGGTAATCAGAATTACGTTTTTCAAATTGTTCAATTTCAAACTCTTGATTACAGTAGGCACGTACCACACGAACTCCAGTTAAATTTTCTTGAATCATTGTAGACATCCGAGCCTCTGATTCATCTGCCTCTTGAAATGAGTTTTTAACTTTTTTAAAGAAAATAAAACAAAATGTAAATAAGATAGGTGTCACACACACACTAACTAAGGCAAACTTAACATTTAACGTTAACATAAACGTAAAAATAATCACAAAGATTAAAATTGAATACCCCATCTCAACTAATTGAGACGATAAGAATAAACGAATCGTATCAATATCTGATGTACAACGTTGAATTAAATCCCCAGTTTCGGCACGTTTATGATACATAAACGATAACTGTTGAATATGATTGTACATTTTATCTTTTAAACTTTTCGCTAAATCTTCTGATGCCTCTGCTGACCATCTGGCCTTTAAGAAGTTAAATAAAGCATTAATAATCGTAAATAGAATAATTAAAAATCCACACATTAACAATTGACCTTGGAACGTTGAAACTGATAAAACAATTTTTGAAATAATTGTTTGTTCCCCCTCAGTCGTTTGTTTAATGACCATATCAATCGCGGTTTGGTTAACTAATGGAATTAAGGTTGAGAAAATAATCCCACACGCTGTCGCTACTAATGCGCCCAATACTTTTAAACGTTGCCCTTCAAGCCAACGATAAATACTCTTTAATTCACTCACTTCATTCACCTGACTTTCCTTTGTTGCTAAAAAATATTCCCATTCTTACACCACTAATCTTAATAAAAAAATTAATCTTGTTTTGGCATAAGATTACATGTTCTCACAACTCCCCCTGAAGCGACACTTCAAAGTTTATTTTTATGAAATAGCCACCCCGTTAAATTTAAATTGATTTTGATGAGCTAAAACAACCATCATGCTCGCCCCCTTTCATAAAAATTTATCATCAATTACTCATTATACACGTATTTACATTTTTTGGAATATATAACACCTAAATATTTTATAAAATTCGAATAATGCTTCATTCCCTTCTAAAGTCATAAAAAAAGTTGTCTCATCGACAACCTAACTTTAGTTAAAAATGATATTAACCATCTCCCAAATCATAAAAATAATCACAAAACAAACTAGAATTAATTTAAATAGATAATAAATAGCTATAGCACGCTGTTAATAATTCTATCTTTATCTCCTCTTCAGTTTGTTCAATTTTATAATATAAATTTGTTTTGCTATCTTTTACAACAATCTTCATATGTTCTTTTTCATTCTTATCACATTCTGATAATGAAATAATTCCTTCATCTCTTAATGCTTCAATCAAAAAATATATCCAACTAAAAAAGTCTGAATCATACTCCTTATATTATTCAGACTTCTTCTACAGCTTATTGTGTTTCGATTTCTTTTAAAAGATTCTCATAATCTTCATCTGCATTCTCTGATTCTTCTATGATCTCCTCAATTTCTACGACACTTACTTGTTGAAGTTCAACAAGATTGCTAACTTTTTGAACAAGATACCCCATCACCCCTAAGCAAAGTGTATAAAAAGCATATGGCGTTACATTTGAAAGATAGTAATTAATCACATCTGTTAAATTTTCAGAGACAACAAATCCTTGCTCAACGATTGAAGCGATATAATCATAGCACGTATACACATTATATAAAGCTATTCCACCCATAAGAACAGCTAGAACATAGACTCCAATCGTAACTTTTGAAACACTTTTAAATTTATTTTTCTTCATAACAGCCTCCTATTTCACTTAACTATTTTACTATTTCCCAACAATTAGATAGGACTAGATAAATTATTTATCCAACCTACTGAATGTTTTCTCTTTCCCAAGTTCATCTTATGAAAAACCATGTTAATCTCATCTTAACACCTTTACCTTAAAATTATCTTAAATACTAATACACTATTAAGTTATTTTACATTCATCCTCTCTGTATTTGTTTGTTCCTCACATATAAAAAGCTCATAGAGCTTAAGTCTCTATGAGCCATGATTCATTAATTTTTTTCATATGATAAGACGATATTACCATCAACAGCATCAACAATAACCGTTGTATCCATTTCGATTTCTCCTGCAATTAATGCACGTGCAAGTTTTGTTTCGATTGTACGTTGAATGAATCGTTTTAATGGACGCGCTCCATATACTGAGTCAAATCCCGCTTCAGCTACATAAGCATGAGCTGCATCGGTTAAGCGAACCGTAATACGTTGCTCTGCCAAACGCGCATTTAATCCAGCAATAAATTTATCGACAATTTGATAAATAATAGATTCTGATAATGGATTAAACGTAATAATTTCATCAATACGGTTTAATAACTCTGGTTTGAAATAATCACGTAAAACTTCTAACACTTGTTCCTGAGCTTCTTCAAAGTTAGGATTTTCAAGTAAGATATGTGATCCAATATTTGACGTCATAATGATGATGGTATTTTTAAAGTCTACTGTACGACCTTGTGAATCTGTAATACGTCCATCATCTAAAATTTGTAATAAAATATTGAATACGTCTGGATGAGCTTTTTCAATTTCATCTAATAAGACGATTGAGTATGGTTTACGACGGATGGCTTCTGTTAACTGTCCACCTTCTTCATATCCCACATAACCTGGAGGCGCTCCAACTAAACGAGAGACCGCATGTTTCTCCATATACTCACTCATATCAATACGAACAATATGTTCTTCACTATCAAATAAGAATTCCGCTAATGCTTTAGCAATTTCGGTTTTACCAACCCCTGTTGGCCCTAAGAATAAGAATGAACCGATTGGACGATGTGGATCTTTAATTCCAGCACGTGCACGAATAATGGCATCACCGACTAAATCAATGGCATCATCTTGTCCCATGACACGACGTTTTAATTCTTCTTTTAAATTTAATAATTTTTCACGTTCACCTTGAACGAGTTTCGCAATTGGAATCCCGGTCCAACGTGAAATAATTTCAGCAATTTCTTCTTCTGTGACATTTTCACGAAGTAATCGATTTTCTTTCCCTGCTTCATCGTGTTGCATCGCTTCAACTTCAGCAATTTGTTTTTCTAAGCTTGGGATTTTTCCATATTGTAATTCGGCTGCTTTTTCATATTCGCCACGTGCTTGGGCATCTTCTAATGCACGACGTGCCCCTTCTAATTCTTTTTTAAGATCCGCCACACCATGAATCGCTTGTTTTTCTTTTTCCCACTGTAATTTTAAAACATTTAATTCATCTTTTAAGTTCGCTAATTCTTTTTGTAACGCCTCTAGACGTTGTTTACTATTCTCATCTTTTTCTTTTTTAAGAGCTGCCTCTTCAATTTCAAGTTGAGTCACACGACGACTAATGCGATCCACCTCTTCTGGTAACGAGTCAATTTCAGTACGAATCGTTGCACACGCTTCATCAATTAAATCGATGGCTTTATCTGGTAAGAAACGATCCGTAATATATCGATCTGATAACGTCGCAGCTGCTACAATCGCACGGTCTGAAATGCTAACACGATGGTGTACTTCAAAGCGATCTTTTAATCCACGTAAGATTGAAACGGTATCTTCGACTGTTGGTTCATTCACTTGAACTTTTTGGAAACGTCGTTCTAAGGCAGGATCTTTTTCAATATATTCACGATATTCTTTCAATGTTGTAGCACCAATGCAGTGTAATTCACCACGAGCTAATAATGGTTTTAATAAGTTCCCTGCATCCATTGCACCATCTGTACGTCCTGCTCCAACAATGGTATGAATTTCGTCAATGAATAAAATAATACGTCCATCACTATTTTTAACTTCATTCAATACCGCTTTTAAACGCTCTTCAAACTCACCACGATATTTAGCACCAGCAACTAAAGCGGCTAAGTCTAATTCAAAAATCACTTTATCTTTTAAACTTTCAGGCACATCTTGTCGAACAATACGCCAAGCTAACCCTTCAACGATAGCAGTTTTACCAACCCCAGGCTCACCAATTAACACCGGGTTATTTTTTGTTTTACGAGATAAAATACGAATCGCACGACGAATCTCTTCATCGCGACCAATAACCGGATCAATTTTTCCTGATTTTACATCTTCTACTAAGTCACGTCCGTATTTTTCTAAGACTTCATAAGTTGCTTCTGGGTTTTGTGTCATCACGCGTGAATTCCCCCTTATCTGTGAAATAATTTCTTTTAAGTGCTTTTCATTAATCTGATGTTTTTTTATTAATTGCTTCATTTGATAATCTTTTGATTCGAGCATCGCAAGCAAGACGTGCTCCACTGATAAATAATCATCTTTCCAAGCTCGAGCATAATCATCTGCTTTTAATAAAGCACGATTTAAATCTGCTGAAACGTATGGATCACCTGTTGCTCCAGTAACAGCTGGCTTTTTATCTAAAATTTGTTTTAATTCTTGTAATATCTCTTGAATCGGATAGCCTGCCTTTGTAAAAACACGAGCGGCTAATCCGTCATGGTCTTGTAATAAGGACATTAATAAATGCGGGGTATCAATCTCTTGGTGATTTAATGAAGTTGCAAGAGACTGTGCATTTACTAAGCCCTGTTGTAGCTTTTCAGTCATTTTATTAATATTCATGATTCTCACTCCATTTCTTCATCATCTATGATGATACTATCATTATACTCTTGTTTTAGCACTCAGTCAATAAGAGTGCTAATAATTCCAAAATGTAAGTGTTTATTATTTTGTAAATAGCCAAGACTAATCACGTTGCACAAATTTACCACATCTTGTATAAGTTCATTTAACTTGTTCGCTATCTGTGTTATCATATTTATCCGGAGGTGTTTTAATGGAAACAAAGAAACTAATCGTAACAGACTTAGATGGAACTGCATTACAAAATTGGGAAACACTTGACCCAAATACAAAAGAAGCTTTAATCGCTGCAAAAGAAGCAGGACATATCGTTGTGATTGCAACAGGCCGCCCAGCACGTGCATCGTTACACTTCTACAAAGAGTTAGGTCTTGATACACCTATTATTAACTTTAATGGAGCTTATATACATCATCCAGAAGACGAAACCTTTGAGGATATTGTGGCTCAAATCCCAACAGAGGTTGTTTTAACTTTATTCGATTCAGAATTAAAAGATTATATCGTCAATGCCTTTTGTGAATACAAAGATCACTTATATGTCTTACATCAAGGGGATACTATTCGTGATTGGTTCCATATTGAAACATGTACATCAGTGAAATACGGACCATTTAAAGAAACATTAGACGAACATCCAAACGGATTCTTATTAGAAGCTAAAGAGGGATACCCAGAAAAAGTCATGAATTTCTTACGTGAAAACTACGGTGACATCGTGACATGCCGCAAATGGGATGGCGATAATGTCAACATTATCGAAGTATTTAAATCAAATACAAATAAAGCAACAGCCATCGAAAAATTAGCTAAATACTTTAACATTGAACAAAAAGATATTATCGCCTTCGGTGACGGAGATAATGATATCGAAATGTTAACATATGCTGGAGTCGGTGTCGCCATGGATAATGCCATCGATAAACTAAAAGCAGTAGCGAACACCACAACAAAATCAAACAAAGAAAGCGGCGTTGCTCACTACATCCACGAATACATCTTAACACCTAAAAAATAAATAATGAAAAAGGTCATGAGCTTTAACTAGCTTATGACCTTTTAATTTGGGACTGTTAAATTTTTAACAAAGCGTCTCATTGTACGTCTATTTTTTATAATAATCACTTGTTTTTCTACTCCAAACTGATCTAATTTCTTCAGAACCCATGGACGTTTTACACGTTTATAGTAGAAAGCTTTTTTAACCCTTTTAAAATTAAAATGCAGTATGGCATCTAAAATATTTTTCCATAACGGAAAATCTACAAAGACAACTCCATTGGCCTCATCCCCCATTAAAGTTAGTGCCCGATTATAGGTTGTTCTAACTACCCATTCATTATTATTTAATAGAGCCTCTATTGCTTGCTCACGATTGTCATGCTCAATAATTTCATCGCCATTTATTATTTCTAATCCTGTCTTTTGATGCATCCAATTAGTTAATCGGTACATTTTTGTCGAATTTTCCCCTAAAACAATCCACCTTTTCATTCATAAATCCCCCTTTTGTTCATCTTAACACTTTTCCGCCACAATATATGTTGAAATATTGTACAATATTCTAAAAATTTCAAAAAGACTTAATTTACCTCATTTATATTCAAATAAAAAGGAAATTATACAAAAAACTCATGGTTTAACCCATGAGTTTTTTTGTATATTTAATAATTATTTAACAACGATATTAACTAATTTTCCTGGAACAGCAATTGTTTTTACAATTTCTTTTCCAGCAACGAAGTTTTGAACATTTTCATGTGCCATCGCTGTTTCTAACATGTCTTCTTTTGAAATATTAGCAGCTACCTCGATACGAGCACGTAACTTACCGTTAACTTGGGCAATGATTGTAATGATATCCGATACTAATTTTGCTTCATCATATGTTGGCCATGCTTCATACGAAACAGTTCCCTCATGTCCTAAGACTGACCAGATTTCTTCTGTCATATGAGGAGCAATTGGATTTAATAATTTAACGAATCCTTCTGCATATTCACGTGGAATGCTTGTTGCTTTATATGATTCATTGATGAAGATCATCATTTTCTATCAATCTTAAACTTATTTATCTCTCATTTATTTTTTCTTCTAAAAAATAAATTCTTCTCGATATATACTATCTCTTAAGTAACCTATCCTTTTAATCTTAATTTTCGATATAATTTAGTTTAAATTTTATCTCATTAGATATACCCGCACCCTTTATGACAAACAAAAATATATTATCCTGTAATGAATTTTAACTGAGGTGATAGGGATGTATTATTATTCATCCAATTATGAATATCCATATAGACAAAATGCTACAACTACTACACAAGCAAAAATGCCATCATTGATGACAAGTTTAGGAGAAGTTGAGTTAGAAGGTTACTATGACTTATTTGTTTATGAAACGTTATTTTCTGTTATCGGAGCAACTTTAAAAATTCAAATGAGTACAGGAAGTATTGAAGGAAAACTCATTGGCACTAAACCTGATCATGTAATTTTGGAAAGTAACGGAAATACATTTTTTATACGTATCAAAGAGATTGTTTGGATTATGCCTGTTAAATAATTTCTAACGCTTATTTATTTCAATAAACAAAAAACCCTCTAATCAGTGGTGGGATTAGAGGGCTTTTAATAGTTATTCTAATTATTTAACAACGATGTTAACTAATTTTCCTGGAACAGCAATTGTTTTTACAATTTCTTTTCCAGCAACGAAGTTTTGAACATTTTCATGTGCCATCGCTGTTTCTAACATGTCTTCTTTTGAAATATTAGCAGCTACCTCGATACGAGCACGTAACTTACCGTTAACTTGGGCAATGATTGTAATGGTATCCGATACTAATTTTGCTTCATCATATGTTGGCCATGCTTCATATGAAACAGTTCCTTCATGTCCAAGCACCGACCAGATTTCTTCTGTCATATGCGGAGCGATTGGATTTAATAATTTAACAAATCCTTCTGCATATTCACGTGGAATGCTTGTTGCTTTATATGATTCATTGATGAAGATCATCATTTGAGCGATCGCAGTATTGAAGCTTAATTTTTCATAATCCTCAGTTACTTTCTTCACTGTTTCATGATAAACTTTATCTAATTTTCCATCGTTTTCAGCGACTACTTTTTCAGCTAATGTGTGCTCTGGAGTCACGAATAAACGCCACACACGATCTAAGAAACGACGGCTTCCATCTAATCCTTCAGTTGACCAAGCGATAGCTGCATCAAGTGGTCCCATGAACATTTCGTATAAACGTAATGTATCTGCTCCATGAGATTCAACGATATCATCTGGATTTACAACGTTTCCTTTAGATTTTGACATTTTCTCATTGTTTTCACCTAAGATCATTCCTTGGTTGAATAAACGTTGGAATGGTTCTTTTGTTTCAACAATTCCTAAATCGAATAATACCTTATGCCAGAAGCGAGCGTATAATAAGTGTAATACAGCATGCTCTGCTCCACCGATGTATAAATCAACTGGTAACCATTCTTTTAATAATTGTTTGGCTTCTTCTGTATTTAATCCAACATAGTCTTCACCTTGTTTTAAGATATAGCCAATGTAGTACCAGCAGCTTCCAGCCCATTGTGGCATTGTATTTGTTTCACGACGACCTTTTACTCCATCTTCACGTACAACTTCTAACCATTCTTTTGCATTAGCAAGTGGAGATTCACCTGTTCCAGATGGTTTGATGTTATCCATCACTGGTAATTCAAGTGGTAATTGATCGGCTTCTAAAACAGACATTGTTCCATCTTCCCACATAATCACTGGGAATGGTTCTCCCCAATAACGTTGACGAGAGAATAACCAGTCACGTAGTTTATAGTTAACTTTACGAGATCCAGCACCGTTTGCTTCTAACCATTCAATAACAGCAGCTTTAGCATCTGCATTGTTCATTCCATTAATGAAGTCTGATTCGATGTGAGCATCATCTCCAGTGAAGGCACCTTCTGTGATATCCCCTTCAATGACTTGCTTAATTGTTAAGTCATATTTCTTAGCGAATTCGTAGTCACGCTCATCGTGTGCAGGCACTGCCATAACAGCTCCTGTTCCGTAGCTTGCTAAAACATAATCTCCGATCCAAACTGGAACTTGAGCTCCTGTAATTGGATGAATTGCGTAAGCTCCTGTTGCCACACCTGATTTTTCTTTATTTAATTCTGTACGCTCTAAATCAGATTTTGCTTTTGCAGCTTCTTGATAAGCAACAACCGCTTCTTTACATTCAGGCGTTGTAATTTCATTTACTAATGGATGTTCTGGTGCTAAAACAACGTATGTTACACCGAATACCGTATCAGGACGTGTTGTAAACACATCAAATGAATGTTCTGTTCCATTAACTTTAAAGTTAATTAACGCTCCTTCACTCTTACCGATCCAGTTACGTTGCATATCTTTAATGCTTTCTGTCCAGTCTAACCCTTCTAAATCTTCAAGTAATCGTTCAGCATAATGTGTAATTTTAAGCACCCATTGTTTCATTGGTTTCTTGATTACAGGATGTTCCCCACGTTCAGAGACCATTTTCCCATCAACATTTAAAACTTCCTCATTTGCTAAAACTGTTCCTAACCCTTCACACCAGTTAACTTCAATATCTTTAATTTCAGCTAATCCCATGTTATATAATTGGGTGAAAATCCATTGTGTCCATTTATAATATTTTGGATCGGTTGTATTTAACTCTTTATCCCAATCATATGAGAATCCTAATGATTGAATTTGTTTACGGAATGTATTAATGTTAATATCCGTAAATTCACGAGGGTCATTTCCTGTATTTAATGCATATTGCTCAGCTGGTAAACCGAATGCATCCCATCCCATTGGATGTAAGACACGGTACCCTTGCATACGTTTCATACGAGAAACAATATCAGTTGCTGTATATCCTTCTGGATGACCGACGTGAAGTCCCGCTCCAGATGGATAAGGGAACATATCTAATGCATAATACTTAGGTTTTGACTTATCTTCAGACGTTTTGAATGTCTTATTTTCTAGCCAATAATTTTGCCACTTTTGTTCAATCTGTTTGTGATCAAATGCCATAATTCTACCTCCGGGCCCCCGGCCTGCGAAGCAGGTATCCTCCACTGCTGGGGTAATCTTAAATTTGTAGGTGAGTCTACTATTCATTAAGAAAATTTAAATACTGCTTTCTTTTCTTAAATGATGAAGTAAACACTTCACTAAAATAAAACCAAATATTATGAATAATTTGTGACGAATCGATATAAATTATTCATTAATACAAAATAATGGATTAAATTCCATAAACCTATATCTTATTCTTTTTAATAAAGATGGGGTAAGAAAAATCTTTTATCCCTCACTCAAAAAGTTAAAGAGAACACCCTCTTCCCATCAAAGGAGGGAAAGCTAAGAGTCCAACTACTTCGCTATACATATAGTTGAATTAATCCACTAAAGCAGATCGTTGAACTAACAAAAAAAGTCCTTAGAATATTTCTATTCTAAGGACGTAAATTACGCGGTACCACCTTAGTTGCAAGAGTCTAAAAAAAGTAGTCTCTTACCTCTCTCATCTTTTAACGCAAGAATACGGCAATCATTACTTAAATTTCACAATTGCAACTCCGAGGTGAGTTCATAAGTGTTCTATACGAATTTACACCAACCATTCGCTCTCTACAATAGTCCCAACTTACTACTAGTCCTCTTCACGGTTCATATAAGTTTATTCTAGAAAAATTATATCAAACCTTTCACAAAAAACAAGATTTTTTATAAAAAAACGTCATAAAACAATATCTCGTGCCACTAATTCACATCTATGATAAAATAAAAGACGATAAACAAACAACATACCACAATCCTCATCATTTTAAAGGACTATCTTAAATGATTCATTCGTGATTGATTTGATAAAAAGAATATACTAAAAACAGGAGGAATAGATAGATGAACAATCCGTTTCCATACAGCTATGCTGATAAACGATACCATACATTAAACTATCATTTACGTGAAAAATATAACCAAAAAATCTTCAAAGTCATGATTAATGCTGGATTTACTTGCCCAAATATTGATGGAACGGTTAAATACGGTGGATGTACGTTCTGTAGTACCAAAGGTAGTGGTGACTTTGCTGGAAATCCAGAAGACAACTTAAAAACTCAATTTAATCAAGTCAAAGAGATGATGCATCAAAAATGGCCTGAAGCAGGATACATCGCCTATTTCCAAGCTTTCTCAAATACACATGCACCACTTGAAGTCTTAAAACGTAAATACGAAGCTGTGCTAGAATGTGATCCTAATATCGTCGCTCTTTCAATTGGGACACGTCCTGACTGTTTACCAGATGATGTCGTCGACTACTTAGGTGAATTAAACAAAGAAGTCGATTTATGGGTAGAACTTGGGCTTCAATCAATGCATGATAAAACAGGAAAACTTATTAACCGCGGACATGATTATCAAACATTAGTCGAAGGAGTTAACAAACTTCGCGCGAAAAATATCGACGTTATCATTCATATCATTAATGGATTACCAGGTGAAACACATGAAATGATGTTAGAAACGGCGAAAGCTGTAGCAGGACTTGATGTCCAAGGGATCAAAATTCATTTACTTCACGTCATTGAAGGAACACCAATGCACAAAATGTTAGACAAAGGGATGTTAACACTCATGGAGAAAGATGAGTATATCGACTTAGTGGTTGATCAATTAGAAATCTTACCCCCTGAAATGGTTATCCATCGTTTAACAGGTGATGCCGTTCGTGAAGAATTAGTTGGACCGATGTGGAGTTTAAAAAAATGGGAAGTTTTAAATGCAATTGATGATCGCTTAAAAGAGCGTAACACGTACCAAGGGCGACTTTATCAAAAACCGGAGGAAAACTAAGATGGCACAAACATTAGAACGCGTTCTTCCCTTTTCAAAAAATTTATTAGAAAAAGCTTTAAAACCAGGTGATGTTGCGATTGATGGAACAGCTGGTAATGGTTATGATACGTTATTTTTAGCAGAACTTGTTGGTGAGTCAGGCCATGTTTATAGCTTTGATGTCCAAGAAGAAGCCATTCAAAGCACGCAAACTAAGTTAAAAGAAGCTGATATTAACCATGTAACTTTAATTCATGATGGACATCAACATGTCCTAAACTATGTGCAGCAACCAATTAGCGCGGCGATTTTTAATCTAGGTTACCTTCCTGGTAGTGATCAAAGTATTACGACTCATGGTGAAACGACATGGAAAGCTGTCACTGACATTTTAAGCTTATTAAAGAAAAATGGAATTATTATTTTAGTTGTGTATCATGGACATGAGGAAGGAAAAGTGGAACGCCACTATCTAGAGCAGTGTTTTGAAACACTAGATACTAAAACAACTCAAGTCTTAACGTACCAATTCATTAACCGACCAACGGCTCCATTCATTGTCGCCATCGAAAAACTACATTAAAAAAGCTACTTTAATAGTAGCTTTTTTTGTTCCTTAATTTGTAATGATAAAAGAAATAAAACTTCAGAAAATACCACTACCCATATACCTATACATTCATGATTACTTTACAAACTTTCTCGTATGATGGAATAAAAAGCGGGCACGAAAACCGAGTTTTTTAATGATTTGTTTTTGAACGATACGAAGTTGAGGATTTTTCTTCACACCTTCTGCTAAGTATAATGCGAAGAGTCCATCATTAATCGTTTGATGAAATCCTTTCTCCGGTAAGAGCCTTATCTGCTGTTGGGCCTCGTAGTAAACGTCAAGAATCCGATAAATTCCCTCTTCAAAGTTATGATAATAAGAAAAGAAATTAAGTTCTCCTTCTTCGATATCTTCCTCTAAATCAATTAGATAATCAAGCATAATATGAAGTTCTTGCACCGCTGGAAACATTGCTTGAAAAATACACTCAGGTTGGATTTGATAACGGTCTTGATTCATCGCATAAGCCACCATCGTAAAAATTCCAAGTGTTGAACCACAGGCTGCACCAAACTCAAACCAAGTTAAATCACCTGCTAATCGTTTTTGCTGACTTCTTAATTGAATTAATCGAACTTCCCGCTCTGATACTTTTAAATGCTTATAAACTTGTAAATCTACATACAATCCAGCTAAGCGACCAAGCCAAGAAGCATAAAGCGAATAGTGAGGAATCTTTTTTAATGATTCTTGGCACAAGCGGACAAGCATATTCAAATAGCCTCCATCGAGTTGCTGTGTTTGATACTGATAATAATTTGGAGCATGAGGAGTTAGTTTAAAGACATCTAATAACGACTGATGTAAACGACGAAAATTCGTTTCATTAATAACATTTGTTTGATCGACTAAATTATCTAAATAGTCACACATCGTCTGATAAGCCGTCATAAATTTTAAATAATCGGCTTGATACTCTTCACTTACTAAGGCTGCATAAAAAGATGCTCCATAGCAATGAAAAGCTTTTTTTGAAAGACTCGCTAACGCTTCTTTCTTTAATTTCGGATCGGTAATTTGTTGCGCATGTTGTTCATATAAACTTAAAAATGATTTCGTCTTAGGTTGATACGATTTATAAAAAGCTTTCATTAAGGCTGGATAGAACATGTTTTCACCTCTCAATCGATACCTCTATAGTGTAGACCAAGGTTCCAGCGTTCAATCATCATTTGACTGAAATGTCATTCATTCTTACAGAAACCTCTTCTTTTCGACAGACGTAACCGATTACAACCTTTCCCTATTCCCCTTAGTTTTCTACTTTTTTACAAATGTAGATGTTATAATGATTGTGTATTTATGGAAAAGGAGGAATAAATAGTGAGGGGAAGCAAATTACAAAAACTACTACATGTTCTAAAAAAACATGATCATAAAAACGACGTCTATAACTATGCCATTCCTGATTTATGGAATGCATGGAACTATCAAGGAGAGGAAATGGTGCGTACTAGTTGGGGGGAACTCATCGTTAATCCATACAACTTCTATAGTGAAGTGATCCAATCCTACATTTTGCCTCAGGCTAAAGACGACGTTAACTATAATCAATCGCTAAGTCAAATCAAGCAATCATATGAAGCTAAACCAGGCTATTTAGGGGGAGACTGGATTAAAGATTCAGTGGTTTATTCAATGATGGTTCGAACATCGACAGCTTGGGACCATGACCGAAGTGGAGATTTAGAGAACCATAACTTATACGATTTAAATGAAACAGGGACATTCGTAAAATCATTAGCATTACTTCCATTACTAAAGAAAATGGGAGTCGATACAGTTTATATGCTCCCAATTTCAAAATTTTCATTAAAAGATAAAAAAGGTGAATTAGGATCACCTTATGGCGTTTGCAACTTCTTTGAAATCGATCCTAGCTTAAAAGATAACATGACAGGTTCAGAGTTAACTGTTGAGGAAGAATTCCAAGCATTTGTTGAAGCTTGTCATATTTTAGATATGAAAGTGATGATTGACATCATCCCTAGAACAAATTCAGTTGAAAGTGATTTAATTTTAGAACATCCGGATTGGTTCTATTGGGTATATACCGATACATTCCACGAGTATTATCCACCATATGTTCCAGGACTCGGAAGTACCTTACCACCGAAACCAGAATATTTACCTTATGTGTATTCATCACAAGCAGTATGGAATCATATTCATAAATTCTCATATGCACCAAACATCATTGATCCTGAAAAATGGGAGCGCGTGGTAGAAGAATATCGCCAAACACCAGGGGCTTCTATTTTAGATTTAGTTAGCCGTGAATTCGGTTTAACTGTTGCACCAGCCTTCTCAGATCATATTAATGATGTGCAACCACCATGGACAGATGTCACGTTCTTCCGTATGTATATGGACCATCCGGTGGAAAGCCAAAAATACTTAGGCGGACAAGAGTTACCACCTTATATCTTATTTGATACAATTAAATCAAATTTATATAAAGGAAATATCATTAACGAAGGATTATGGGCAACTTTATCTAACATTATTCCATTCTATCAACAAAATTATGGAATTGATGGGGCTCGTATCGATATGGGACATGCTCTTCCGTCTGAACTCATCCATCGTATCATTGCCAATGCACGTACGAACGATCCAGACTTCTGCTTCATCGCTGAGGAGCTACAAGATGAAAATGCAAAAGTATCACGCGATAACGGATATAACATGATTATCGGTTATGGATTCTTCCAAGAACCTCGTACGTATGAGCATCGTACACACAAATTCATGTATGATTCACGTCACTTACCATGTCCTGTGTTTGCTGGAGGAGAAACTCATGATACCCCTCGCTTAGCTGCACGTGAAGGCGGACGTACGTTATCTAAAATGTTAACCGTTATGAACATGTTCATGCCAAATGGAGTTCCATTCATTAACTCTGGACAAGAAGTTTATGAAATTCAACCGATGAATACAGGTCTTGATTGCCGTAACTATGAGCAATATGTGTTACCGCACAACGATCGTTACTTTGGAAAGCTTGCACTCTTTGATAAATTCGCTATCCATTATCTGAATCATATGCGCTGGGAGTTACCAGATACACTAGAAGCTGTTTCAAAAATCCGCAAAGATCACTTAAGTACTTTTACGAAACTTGAAAACTTTGTATCGCTTGGATTTGATTACTTAAGTGACCCTGCGATTGGATTTGGATACATTGAGGAAGGAAAGCGCGGTCACTACAATAACAATGTTTTCATCATTGTAGCAAGCACTGATATGTATTCTCCAATTGATGTGACAGTTCATTTAGAGGATTTACGTACTCAATCAGGGAATACTTGGTGTACAGGTTCTTTATTATTCTCAACTCATGAATGGCAACGTGAAGTTCATGAATTTGATGGTAATCGTAATTTACGTGTTCACCTACAACCTGGTGAAGTTAAAATTATTAAACTATGATATAATAAAAGGTAACATCTCACGGTGTTACCTTTTTTATTGTAGGAGAGATTTTATGTCAGATCGCGTACTAAAGGTGGTTCTTTATAGTATTGGGAGTACCTTATTGATTTTAATAATTACCATTCCACTAATTGCGATGTTATGGATTAGTGGGATTCAGTATCATAGTCGTTGGAATATTCTTTTCTTTATCACTATGATTACCATCTTTGATTTATTAGCTGAGTATATAGGAAGAATGGCTGTCGATGGGTTTGCCACCCTCTTTTCATGGACAAGTAAAAAAAGATTACTTTTTCGTTATATCTTAGATTTTTTTATGACGCTACTTATTACTCACTTTGTTGACGAGTACTTCAAGGGAGTCTCTCTCTCAACAGGTGGCGAAATCATCTTTGCGATACTTATTCTTCTATTTACTGCCGTCCTCGAAATGAATACAAACGAGGAAAAGGAAGCATAAAGTTTCCTTTTTTTTATATAATAATAATATACCAAATAAAGGTGAAACTTGGTAGCGCTTCATTTGAAGTTTGTGTATAATAAAAATAGATAGAAAAAAGTTACCAAAAGGGGAGGAGCCTATTATGTATCAAAACATTTTAGTTGCCGTTGATGATAGTGCCAAGTCTAGACTAGCCTTTAAATCTGCTGTTGAAACTGCGGTAGCATTCAATGCAAAATTAACACTTTGTCATATTAAAAAGAACACCATTATTTACACACCGATTGATCCATCGGGGATGTTATCAACGACTTACATTTTCAAACAAGATTTCTCAAGCTATATGGATGAGGAATTAGAAAAATATAAAGAAGAGGCTCAAAAAGCAGGAATCAAAGAGGTTGAAATCGTCCAAACATACAGTTCATCACCAGGGCTTGCGATTGCTGAAGTGATCGCTCCAGGTTATGAAGCTGATTTAATCGTTTGTGGAGCAAGTAACAAATCAGGCTTTGACCGATTCTTACTCGGAAGCGTCTCACTTGATATCGTAAAACACGCAAAATGCGACGTCAACGTCATCCGCAACGGCGGAAAAAAATAACCTTTAAATCTAGATTAGCTGTATCTATAAGATACAGCTTTTTTCATATTCAAAATATAAAGTGATAGTTTGCCAAAGTATCGAAATAAAAGTGTGGGACATCTAAACGGAATGCGAAGCACATGGGATTAATCGTGCATTGATGCATGATTAATAGAACCGGCTCATTTAGCCAGAGCATTCCAATAAAAAGATGGCCCACACCCTTTATATTCTCTTATTAAATGCCTGACGCCTGTGTTCCTTAGAACCATTAACCTATTATTTTATTTTAAAAAATAATTCATAAACATATTGAGCATTTTTTAGTATATCTCTACTCATCCATACATCTTTTCATTACTTAATTTATAAAAATAATTATAATCATCAGGAGATTCTTGTACGAGAAAATACCTTTATTCATTTTGCAAAAGTATCGAAATAAAAGTGTGGGACATCTAAACGGAATGCGAAGCACATGGGATTAATCGTGCATTGATGCATGATTAATAGAACCGGCCCATTTAGCCGGAGCATTCCAATAAAAAGATGGCCCATCATGAAAGATTTCCGAAGAATATTGGGCCTCCTCCTTTATCTTTTATCATTAAATGCCTGATATCTGTGCTTTTTGGAGTAAAAATATAAATAAAAAAGGTGATTCCTCGAATCGAAGAATCACCTTGATAATCATTATCCTTGATAATTAACTAATGATAAGAATGATTTTGGATCTAGTGAAGCTCCACCAACTAATGCTCCGTCAATATGTTCTTGAGCCATTAACTCCTTAATATTTGACGGATTAACTGAACCTCCGTATTGAATACGGACCGCCTCAGCAACTTCACGTCCATACGCACGTTCAATTACACTACGAATATATCCAATCGTTTCATTCGCTTGCTCAGCTGTTGCTGTACGTCCCGTTCCAATTGCCCAAATTGGTTCATAGGCAATTACAACTCGTTTCACTTGTTCAACTGTTAATCCTTCTAATGCTGCAACTGTTTGAGTATCCACAACAGCATTTGTTGCTCCAGTTTCACGTTGTTCTAATGATTCACCGACACAAATAATTGGTGTTAATCCATTTTCAAATGCAGCGTGAACTTTTTTATTCACTGTTTCATCTGTCTCGTTAAACATTTCACGACGCTCACTGTGTCCTAATACGACGTAAGAAACGCCGATTGATGTTAGCATTTCAGGTGCCACTTCTCCTGTGTAAGCCCCAGCTGATTTAAAGTGCATATTTTGTGCCCCTACACGTAAAAAAGCCCCTTGACGTTTGACTAAACAGCGTAAGTAAGGAAATGGTGCACAAACTACTGATTCAACCACATCTGTTGAAGCAACATGATCTTTAACAGCATAAATAAATTGTAAAGCCTCATCACGCGTTTTATTCATTTTCCAGTTTCCTGCAATAATTGGTTTTCTCATTTCTCACACCTCATAATCTGTTCTTATTTTTCTGATATTTCCCCCATTGAAATATCATCTTCTTTTTGTTCTTGAACTTGTTCTTTCTTACCTTTTTTGGGTTTTGTTCGGAATAATCCTGTTGTATTAAATACAAGCTCGACTACTAGTATCGCAATCACTAACATCACTAATCCATAGAACTTCGATGACATGGTATATAGGATAGCAGTGAATGAGAACAATGCTGCGATTCCATATAAAACAAGTACGCTTTTCACATGCCCTAAATTACGATCTAATAATTGATGATGAACATGGCCACGATCAGGTTTAAAAGGGGATTGCCCATTTAGTATACGACGAATGATAGCCCAAATTGTATCGAAGATTGGAACAGATAGCATAACAATTGGGATAATAAATGAAACAAAAGCCGCATTCTTATACCCTAAAAGGGATAAAACAGATACAGAGAAGCCTAAAAATAGCGATCCTGTATCTCCCATAAAAATTTTTGCTGGATGAAAGTTATGAATTAAAAATCCTAATGTTGAACCGAGTAATAAACAAGACATCATTGCCACAAAGGCTTCTCCTTGATAAGCAGCTAAAATAGCCATTGTTCCAAATGAAATAGCTGATATTCCTGAAGATAAACCATCTAAACCGTCAATTAAATTAATAGAATTTGTAATCCCAACAATCCAGATGACCGTTACAATTCCACCTATCCACCCTAAATCAATTACAGGTAAAAACGGTAAATAAATCTTATCTATCATGAAATTTCCATACAAAACCATAATCAAAGCTGCAACTAACTGAACGAGAGCCTTTGGTTTAGCAGGTAATTCAAACATATCATCAAGCATCCCAGTAGCAACAATGAGAAAAGAAGCAATAAAATAAGCATCAATAAACGCTATTTCATCTTGATCAATCGCATATCCTTTCACTTTAAAAATCATGTAACCTAATAGAAAAGCAACATAAATCGCCAGTCCACCCATTCTAGGGATGATACGACTATGAACTTTACGTTTATTGGGTTGATCAACTGCATTGGTGAAATAAGCCAATTTCATCACATAAGGCGTAATTAAACACGCTATTATGAAGCATAAACTTATAATTAATAAGTAAATCATGATAGCACCTCAGGGTTAAATTTTATGTTATTATATCACATCTCAGTAGTTAACAGAAGTCTATAGTCAAAATCCCATCAGTTTCTCACGATTTTCCACCATATTTCTAATTTTTTAAATATAGGATTATCCCACCTTCCATCCTTCAATATGAGCCAATTCATCCATTACTTCCATAAACTCTTCCATAAAAATACTTAAAATGTCCTCATGTGCTTCATCTTCTTTTAAAGCTGTTTCTAATTCACGACTATATTCATACAACTCATCAGCCCCTAATTGACCTGCTAGTCCTTTAATGGTATGGACCGTACGAATAGCTTCATCCATATTCGACTCAATTAATTGTGGTAATTGCTCAACTACCATATAGAAATGCTTTCTAAAATTATGCGCAATACGTAGATATAAACGTGTATTTCCAGCAATACGTTCAAGTGCATAAGCAATGTTTAACATCGAACTTAGTTCAATTAATTGTTCAGCCTTGATTGGCTTCACTTCTAATGGTTTACAATTCAAGATGCGATACACACCATTGGATAACGTGTAATGATCCACTGGCTTTGGAACATACGCATCAACGCCATGACGTAAAATAAAATCTAGCTCTAAACATTGACTAACGCCCGTTAGTAAAATAACTTTAGCATCAGTATTAATTAACTTAATCGCCTTAAAGACATCCACACCGCTCATACCTGGCATAATGACATCTAGTAAAATACAATCATATTGACTAAATGTCTTAGCATAGTGCTTAATCGCACGCTTCGGATCTGAGAAAGCTGTGACACTATACCCAAAGCTTTCAAGTAAAGCCTCCGTAATCTCTAAGTTTGATAACTCATCATCGATAACCATGATTTTTCCAACACCACGTGGCACGGATTCTTCATTAACAAACTCTTCAATTCCATGATTAATTGGCAAATATAGCGTAAACGTCGTTCCCTTTCCAACAACAGAGTCAAGCTCAATAGCTCCGTTATGATTACGTAGTGTTTCAACGACACTTGCTAGACCCATTCCCGTTCCTTTGCCTACATCTTTTGTTGTAAAGAATGGCTTAAAAATCTTAGACATTAAGCTAGCATCAATCCCACAGCCTGTATCTCTAATTTTTAAAATAGCGTAGTCATTGGGCGTAATATTCGTATTTAATAAATTACCAGGAATCTCTTCTAGTTGATCGTGAGTCAACGTTAATTCAATGCAACCTTGGCCTTTAATAGCATCCCGTGCATTAATACATAAATTTAAAATTGCATTATTTAATTGAGATTCATCACCTAATACATAATATTCATCTGGCTCAATATTTAGTTCAATCTTAATTCGACGATCGATTGTATGTTTTAACATATTGACCGTATCTTTAACAATCTGTACTAAATCAAGATTCATACGTTTATTTTCCGGTTTATGTGAAAAGGCTAATAATTGGCGGGTTAACTCTGTCGAATGACGGACTGAACGTTCTATCCCATCCATATAACGCAACAGTGTTTCATCCTCTGTCATTGTTTTCATTAATGCCACATAACCTAAAATTCCATTTAATTGATTATTAAAATCATGACTAACTCCACTTGTCAACTGCCCTAATGCTTGTAACTTTTGAAGTTGTCCATCAATCAAATCATGTTTTTTCTTAAATGATAAATCGAGTAATAGTCCTCGAACACGTACCTCACCTTTATTATCAATTACTTTCTCACATTTTAGCACGAGTGTTTCCCAAGGTTTATGTTTATGACGAATTAATAAATCTTGAGTTAACTCAGTATCCGGACTCAATAAAAAAGTATCAATGATTTCATTTATGGATTCATTATTAAATAAACTCTGTGAATTTTGAGTTTCTGAATCAAATTCTAATAACTGCTCAATCATATCACTCACGTACCAAATACATTCACTGACCCGATATTCAAAGAATCCGTAAGCTAAATGAAGTAATTGTAAATACCAATTGCTCGATCCAATTTCTACTTCTAATTGAGAATTAAATTCTAACCTATCAATCTCCACCACTCTCATATGTTCCATTCTGTTCTACAACAGATACCCCACTTTCTCTTAAATCTGTTCATCAATATAAATATCCCCTAAATTAGGAAATTTTATACCACATTTACAATTACCTTATTTTACTATATTCAATCCTATTATATGTTTTTTAGTCCTAACATTCAATCCCTTCTGTGTAAACGCTAGATAAATTAACCATTTTGTTCATATTGCTAATGTCCGACTTTCACCTAAATGCATATACTAGAATATATAAGAAACAGTAACCTTTGCACACCGCAAAAAATTTTACTGCTTCTAGCGTCAGTCTGCGTTAAAGACATTTTATGATTTTAAGCCTGATACAGTAAATGTATGCTATTAATTTTTTCTATTATAGACATTAGTAGTTTATATAAGGAGGACACTATGAAAAAAAAACAACTCTCCACTCATAGACAGTCCCAGTCACCTAAACGAAAATCACGTCAAACGGAATCCTCTGAAGAACTAATGCATAACTTCATTGGACTCTTAACAGAAAAAGTCGATCAAATGCAATCGATGATTGGTGATATTCCTCTATCCCCTTCTATTCATCCTGGCAATGACACCTTAAACCCTTCCAACTCGACTGAAAAAAAAACAGAACCACCTCTAAATGAGTACAATCCTCTTCCCGATGACTTCGATCCCGATGAGCTTAGATTTCAAGAAGTCCCAGGATCAGCAACAACCATGGATGGAACATCCGACACCTCCGGACGTCTTCTAAATACGCTCCCCATCCAAAATAGTAGCGCTGCAAATAGTGGCCAAAGTGCGGCTGCTATAGCTCATCGAACTGCTTTTGACTATGCTCCTCAACAAACCACAACTTATTGTTATGGATTCACTAACTCTGAATTCTTCGCCTTTATCGGAAGTTTAGATCCAGTTGAATATATTTTAGTTATTACTGTCATTGCCATTATTATCGGTGTTGAACTTAATGTATTTGAACGACAAATTGTCGGTGGTGCTTTAGTTGATATTGGAGTCACCCTTGGAAATATGATAGAACAAGAACTCTTCCAAACTGCAAGACAAAATGAGGCTGCAAGTCGACAACGAAATGAAGCCGAACAAACGGACTTTGACAATCTCTATAACGATATTGATGTATTACAAGCTGAAATTGATGCCATTAAACAACAATTAGGAATGAATCAAACTTAAAAGGACGTTCATCATTAAAAAAGTGACGTCCTTTTTTAGTTATTCTAAACAAAAATATTGACTATACGGTTACCAGATAGTTTAGTATACTAAAAAGAAACTTATATAGAAAGGTATGAGAGAAATGATGAAGAAATTTTTAAGTTATGCAATTCCCTCGGCTTTAGCCATGTTTATTTCATCTTTATATACAGTCATTGACGGTATTTTTGTAGGACAAGGAGTCGGAGATCTTGCATTAGCAGCCGTCAATGTTGTAATCCCCCTAACCATTATGTTATTTGGTATGGCAACCATGTTCGCCGTCGGAGGAGGAGCACTTATTTCTAAAAACTTTGGAAGTGGTAATATCCAAAATGCCAACGTAATGTTCCGCCAAGTTTTTAAATTTTTATTAATTCTTAGCCTTTTCATTAGCATCATCTGCTTCCTCTTTACAGGACCTATTGTTAAAGGATTAGGAGCAACCCCTGATTTATATGAAAGTGCTAAAATTTATTTAAGATTCTATTCAATCTTTTGCATTCCTAATATTATTGGAATTGCCCTTAATAGCTTTATCCGAAACGATGGTAACCCTAAGTTAGCCATGATTGCGACAATTTCAGGAGCAATCACAAATATCGTACTCGACTATCTCTTCATCTTCCCGCTACAGCTTGGCTTATTTGGAGCAGCACTAGCAACTGGTCTTGGACAATTAGCGACAGTCTCAATTCTTTTAATTCACTTTATTCGTCGCCAAGGACAACTTCGATTCGGAAATGTTAAATTAGACTTTAAAATCATCAAAGAATTTTCAAATATTGGATTTCCATCCTTCTTTGCTGAAGCTGCTTTCTCAGTCATTATTTACTTAACCAATCTTGCCTTAATCACAACCGTTGGAGAAGCAGGAATTACGACTTACAGTATTATCAACTATTTAACAACACCAATTTATCTACTCCTACTTGGATTAGCCTTTGGGGCACAACCATTAATCAGCTATCATTTCGGTGCAAAAGAACAAGAACCGATGATGAAATATTATCGTCTGACCAATATCACAAACTATCTCATCAACGTAGTATTTATCTCTATTTGTTTGTTCTTCGGGCGTCCAATCATTAGTGTCTTCACACAAGATCCAGCCATTATTGATATGGCCTATATCGGTCTAAATATCGTTAATGCAGCCTTTATTATTGTTGGAGTTAACCTGAATACAACTATTTATTATCAAGCCATTGAGATGACAAAATACTCAAATTTATTATGCGCTTGCCGATCAATCATTTTCTTACCTATCGTTTTATTCATTCTAACAACGGTAGTTGGGTTACATGGAATTTGGGCTGCACTCTTTATCTCTGAATTATTAACGATGGTATCCTTCTTAATCTTTACAAAAATGAAGACCATCACTGAAAGAGCTATTCAATGGGCTTAACGTAAAAAACGATTCATGATGAATCGTTTTTTTGTTATAAATCTTCACCGTCTGTTTAAAAAAACCAACAACTTGTTTTAAATCTTGATTAACATAAACTTTGATGACAGTATCCTGTTCCGTTTTAAAGCGAAAAATCATTTCGCGCTCATTTTCTTTTACTTTTTGGTCAATGAGTGAAACTTGTTTAGCCATGTCATGGTCAGATAAAAAAGCAACTGCCAATTGTTCTAAGCTTTCTTCACTGTATTCCGTTGGTTCCGAATGAATTTCAACAAAAATCCCATTTAAATCACCCTCTTTATACTCACCAGTCACACGAACCACTTCATTATCCTTAGGCTCACTCCCTCTTATTAAAGTCACACGATCCCCCTCATAAATCGGTTCATTTGTTTCTTGATCAATAAGTTCCCCTTCCTTTTGAACTGTTGCTGAAAAATCATTCAAGACTAACGGAAAATCAAAGTATGTTTGATAATCTTGAACTAAGTAATCAACTAATAACTGATCAGATTCACTTAACTTCTTTGATGAACATGCACCTAGTAATATTGCAACGCCTAGTAACATCCCCATCCATCTAAAACGTCTCATTGTATATACCTCCATTTCCATATACCTTAATATCGGTTAATTCAATTCAAAATAACTAGTTAATCCTCTAAAAAGACAAACTTTCCTTTTGGGGATGTTAAATATATACGTCCTGATAAGTTTTTCATATCGTAGAAAATAACCCCTACTAGCGTAGGGAACCTCCTAGCAGTGGAAGATACATTTTCTTCGAAAATACCAGGTTTCCCCGTCTCAAAGCGATTGATGAACTAAGATTGATTCCAAAAATATGAAATATATTTCGGTTTCTATGCGTCTTATTATATCCCTTATACCTCAAAAGATTTATCTTGAAAAAAAGCCTAAATCATCAAATTTTTACGATATTCGGACCCTTCATCTCTACTTGCATCTTTGACACTCCGACTTTTCCTCTTGATATCCTAATAACACCACACAGATAATTACTTTTACAACTTCTAAGATTGCCTTCATCATCAACCTCCTTTATTCAGTTTCTATCTAAAAACAGATTAATTTTTTTACATCTCTACATTCCAACTAAAGTCTTAAGCCATCATGAACACTGCCTAATTATAAAAGTAATAAAACTCTTGTTAATATAAAAAATAACTACTTCTTATATAGTTCAAAGGTATATTCATCATAACCAGCCATCACTACTAACACAATCACTCGAAGAACTTCTATTAATCGTTTCATTGTATCATCTCCTTGCTCTTGATGTCTTCATAATACTACTCCAGTTGATAATCTCCTATCTCAATACGTGAAAATAATCTTGTAAATTTGTCACCTTCGATATTATTCCTATAAATTGGATATATATTCATAAAATTTACAAAAAGTAATATAGATGATTTTTTTACAATATAAATTTGGATTTGGCCATAAAAAAACCAGGATTATTTTCCTGGCTTCACATAGGCATTAATAAACTGATAAATTCCGTCAAAATATTCTTTCTCCATGAGACTATCAGCCTCACAGTGACCGAGTCCTTCAATATACCATAATTTTTTATTTTCATGTGGAATTGCATCATAAATATACTGACTACTTTCAGGAGGCGTCACTTTATCATCTGTTCCATGAATTAAAAGAACAGGAACACTAATATTTTTTACCGCATCAACAGGCTGAATATCATCATAAGTTAAATGTTCTTTTACCTTCAAGACAACATTCCCCGCCCATTTAGCAAAACTGACTGGTAAAAATGGAATATCTTCGGCAATAATTCCTAATTCAACAGCACTCTCCATCGTATGATATGGCGCATCTAGCACATAAAAATCAACATTTCGTGCTTCTTCATTTAACTCGGTATGCATGGTTGATGTTGCAGCTCCCATTGAAAATCCGTGTACACCGATAATTCCATCTCGATAAAGTGAACGAGTATACTGTGCAACAGCTTCTAAGTCAAAACGTTCATATAATCCAAACGTATAATTATCCCCACCTGTTAATCCCGTATTACGTTGATGATAAACGACGACATTATAACCATTTTCTAAGTAATTAAAAGCAACATTTAAGACTTCATGATAATTACTTCCGATTCCGTGTACAACGATCATCGCATCTGATGTTTCCTCGTTAGCTTTAATACTCAGTGTCTCAACTTCGTAATCATTAACTTCACTTTTAACAAATACCGTCTCATGTTCATAATTTGCAAGAGTATCTAACACTTTATCCTCTCGCGTCGAATAAAACTCTTTCATATCTTCTGCTTTCACAGATGGTTTCTTTCCAACGGTCCCATCATAGACCATTCCACCAATAATCCAAGTTGCAGCACCTAAAGCAGCTACTGTTGCCGTTGCGGCAATCCCAGACCCAATCACAACCTTCTTCTTTTTCATGACATCACCTCATTACTTTTAACTTCAAATTATTTATTCTCATTATAACAGACATTATTTTGTTCTTCAAACTTTGTAGATTGTTAACTTTTTACACTTATATTCGACATTATCCTTCATATACTATAATTGTTGTGGTACACAACAAACTTCTAAGTCTGGAGGATTTGGTATGTTAGATAAAAATCCTAGTATCAAATGTAACGTCAGCAGTTGTAAATTTAACAATAAAAATAAACACTACTGCAAACTAGACACAATTAAAGTTGGAACACACGAAAAAAATCCAACTCAAGTCGAATGTACAGATTGTCAATCATTTGAACTTGAATAACTTCATCCTCTCCTAATATCTTTTAGCTAGACCCATCGGTCTAGCTTTTCAATTTCCCGGGGAATAGGTTCCCTGGCATTTCCCACGGAAATGTCTCCTCAATTGCTAGGGTATGGGGCCCCCGGCAGTGAGCAAAGCGAACAATCCTCCATTGCTGGGGTATGGGGCCCCCGGCAGTGAGCAAAGCGAACAATCCTCCATTGCTGGGGTATGAGACGAGCCCCCCCACTTCTAAACAATGTGAAGCAAATCTTCCACTGGTGGGGCTAATTCAAAGTTATCACCTGATGCACTGTTAAATACGTACAGATGAATGTTTCCTCCTCTAGTAGGGCACAAGTTCAAAGTTATTACTTAATACACTGTTAAATAAATTCACAAAAATATTTCCTATTCTTATTAAATGATTCAAACTTCTTACATTATATATTCTTAAACAATAATTTTAACTATCTCCCTCTATACATATTTCGATAAAAAACGAATAAATACAAATCATAAGAGATATTATAAAATGCCTCTTACTTTTTATTCTTCCACACATGACTTAAAAAATACTAATCCTTATTTCTATATAACTTCTATACTTCTTTCTTTGTTACTTTACTGTTTTTTTCAAAATATTGCTACACTTCTATAGTTTAATCTATTGGGTTATTACCTGTTCATTAATGACCTTCTTTTCTATCCTATTCCATTAAGCATATTTTGTATCAATGAATATATAAGTCCAGATAAATTTTCTTGAGAGAAAATTTTTAGCTGAACTATAGGATGTCTTGATAGGTAAAATAGATTAGTATTTTTTATTTGCTACCTTAGATGTAAAATACTTTTCGGTTTATATATAGATAAAAAAACTCCACTCGTGTGAAGTTTTCCTACCGCTGTATAAATGATTAACTGATTTATAAAAATGACTTCTTAGATATTTAAAAGAAAAATAATTGGATAATCCCTAAACTAATCGATAACGTGATAAAAATCTTTGCCAGTAATAATTTTTTCTTAAAGAAGCACCCCATTCCAATAAGACTTACTCCACCAATCAGCCATGCAATCATTTTTGAAATAATATAATTAGTTGGTAATGAACTAACGGATAAATATACAATATACCAACTAATTAAAAAACAAAGCCATACCATCACTTGATTAAAGCGTTCACGCTTTGCTATCCATAATAATGCCACACATATCAACGTCACCACAAACAAACTGATCATAAAAATCAATAAGATCCCTAGTGCCATCCACATTCCTCCTTAACACCTGTATTATAGCACACAAAACATTTATATTCTATGAATTACATTTTTAAAATTTCTCTTAATATCTGTGATATACTTCTACATATACGTCATCTCATTTTAAAGTTAATTATTAACTAATCTATTATAGGAACAGAGATATATCTTACCCCTCTACATCAGACTTATTTGATGAACCACTTATACCAAGGCATCCTATAGTGTGGGGGTCACCTACCATTTTCGAAGAAAATGTATCTACCGCTGGTAGGGCTTGGGTTCCCTACGCTACGTGGCTTAATTGAAGATTAAGCTCATAGCTTAGGCCTATTTTTTACGATGTAAAAAAACTTATCTAGATTTATATATTATATCAACAACAAGAGGTCATCTATATGCATAACTATGTTCAAACTGCACAACAATTCCGAGAAACAGTGTTAACTGAATTGAAATTCCTTCCAAACTCGGAAAAATACTGTACACTTTATACTGATCCTAATACGCCTAAAAATGGATATTTTCTATTATATGAACGTCCTGGGTACTACGATTTTGGTATTGCCGATTATACCATTGATCATCCTTTCTCGATTCAATTTAATAATCCACAACGTCTCGTCCGTTTTGGTACCGTGTATAAAGGAACGACAGAATTTCAATTAGATAATGAGCCGGTTTCTTCATTCAAACCTTCCTCATTCTTTGTCGTTGAACAAGGATTAAAGGGGAAGCAAATATGGAGTACAGGTCAACATTTTCACGGAGCCGAAATCACCATTTATGAGGATTATTTTACTGATATTATCCAACCATTACTAAAAACAGAACTTGATTTTGATTTATTCGTTAAAAACTATACGTATCATTATCTTCCACTAGAAGTTATTTCTATTATCCAAACGATGCAGACTCTTTCTAATAAAAATATACTCGATCCACTACAATTAGAAAGCTATATTCTACAATGTATTTCCATTATTATTCAAACAATTGAAGAATCGCCGAATAATACATTTACGAATCAATTAGATTATGGAAAAGTTCAAATTGGAACGGACCGTTACCTACACTTAAATGCTCAAGATATTCAAAGCATCCAAAAAGCTCATGACATCTTGAGCCGACAAATCGAACATCCACCGACAATCGAAACGCTCAGTGAAATGGTTCTGCTTCATCCACAAAAACTCAAAGCGGGATTTTCCCATTACTATCATATGTCCATTGGTGAATTTATAACCTCTTTACGGATGTCAGTTGCAGCAAACCTTCTCTGTACAACTGATTTAAGAATTTCTGATATTGCCCAAAAAGTAGGCTACCTATATCCGAGTAACTTCATTAAAATGTTTCGACAAACCTTTGAATGTACCCCACTTCAATACCGAAATAACAGTAAAAAATAAAAACCAGTCAACTCACGCTGACTGGTTTTTATTATCTTCTTTAATTAATAATACATTCCAACGAACAAGTAATGTGACACCGAATACTAAAATAGCAGCAATGTAAATTAACCAATAAATATGCCCTGTTAAGACTTCAATTAATCCACCAAATAAAATTTGTCCCAGTGGGATACATAAAATCGCAAATGCGGAACCAAACGCTAGAATTTTTCCTAACATTGAACTTTCAGTGGCTTGATATAAATAAGTCGCACTTAAAACATTAGCAATTCCAAGCACTCCCATGATGATCATTCCAAACACTGTAAACAAGGCCACACTCACTAACGCTGAACTACGACCAACTTGGAATAAAAATACAGATACGCCCATCATTGCCATTGAAATCGACGTTAAATAGAGTAAGCGATGCACGCGTTTAATGTGAAACTTCGCTGGCTTCCATGTAATAATGAGTCCACCTAGAATCATCCCTAGTGCAATCATTCCCTCAGCTAATCCATAAACTTCAGCCGATAATCCGAATGTCACCTTAATTAAATAAGGCGCTGCGACACTGAATACCGGAACCAAAAATAAATTATAAAACCCTGAGAATAAAAGCATACGGAACACAATCGGATTTTTATATCTTAAATACGTATAACTTTCTTTCATATCTGAAACAAAAGCCGAAGCAAAGGCTTCTTTTCCCTCTTTTTTCTCATGAGGAATATCTAAGAATAGCTCTAGTATCGCAGAGAATAAGAAACTCACCATATTCAACACAACAACCCCGGTAATCCCAAAGAATCCATATAACATCCCGGCAAAAATTGGGCCTAAGAAATTACTCAATGACGAAACTTGTTGAATAATCGCATTCGCACGAACTAAATTCTCATCGGCGACAATCACTGGAATACACGTGCTGACAACGGGTTGATAAATCGTTGAAATCGTTGATAACAAGACCATCACTGTTGCAATAATGAATACATGATCATTGCCATTAAACACAACACCTGCATAGGCCATTAATAAAACCGCACTTAATACATCTAAAAGGACCATTAACTTTTTCTTATCTCCGCGATCCGCTAACATCCCAGCAATCGGTGAAATAAGAACGACTGGAATCATTGAAATCGCCAAAATCGTCGCAAAAACACTCGCTGATCCCGTTAAATCTAATAAGTACAAAGATAAAGCAAATCGCTGAATCGAACTCCCAAATAAAGAAATGATTTGCCCCAATACTAAGATATTAAAATTTTTATCATACAACTTTTTCGACATAGCGTCTCCTTTTTAACCCTTACTTCTCAATATTAAAATCCACACAGATTGGATACTGCTTGCTCTCATCTAATTGTAAGGTTGCTTCAATACCATACAATGTACGTAAATTATCCTTTGTAATCACATGAAGTGGATGACCAGAAAACACGACCTGTCCATCCTTCACCCCAACTAAATAATCGGCAAATTTCGTCGCATTATTAAGTTCATGTAACACCATGACAATCGTGCGATTTTCTTCTTTATTTAACTTTTGTAATAACAATAAAATTTCTAATTGATGCGCCATATCTAAATAAGTTGTCGGCTCATCTAACACTAAGATTTCGGTATCTTGAGCCAGCGCCATCGCAATCCAAGCACGCTGACGTTGTCCACCTGATAAGCTATCCACCGGACGTTCTGCAAATTCAGCAATTCCAGTTACCTTCATCGCCCAATTCACCATCTCAACATCTTCTTGTTTTAAACCACCCATTGCACTTTGATAAGGGAATCGGCCATAAGACACTAATTCTTTCACTAAAAGACCTGAGGGAACAATTGGACTTTGTGGCAAGACAGCCATTTTCTTAGCAATCTCTTTTGGTGCTTGTTGTTGAATACTGATACCATTTAATTGGATTTCACCTTTTTTAGGTGTAATGATCCGAGCAATCGTCTTTAATAATGTTGATTTTCCGCATCCATTTGATCCAATAATCATCGTAATTTTCCCTTTAGGAATCTCTAAATTCATATTTTTAATAATATATTTTTGTTCATATGCCACATCTAAGTCTGTCACTTTAATAGCTTCCATCTTGTTCCTCCGACACTTCTTATTCTTTTAGCATTAAATAGATAAAATACGGTACCCCTACAATCGCAATCGTAATTCCAACTGGAATTTCAATCGGTGAGAAGACATTTCTTGAAATTGAATCTGCAAATAATACAATGATACAGCTAACAATAGCTGCCATTGGTATTTGTCTTCGATGAACCGGTCCCACTAAACGTTTCGCCACTTGTGGCCCTAATAATCCAAGAAAAGCAATATTTCCTGCAACAGATGTTGCTAAAGCGGCCAATGTAATCGCATAGATAAATAAAATCTTGCGCTCTTTTTCAACTTTCACCCCAAGGCCAATGGCAATTTCATCACCTAAATCTAATACGTCTAAAATCTTTGATTTCCAAATCGTTAATCCCAAGAAAATTAAAGCTAATGGAGTAATCAAATAGAAGAACTTCCAACTACTTCCCCACAAACTTCCGCTAATCCACGTTAATACTTGGTTATAATCTCCTTGTGCCATATTTAATTGATATAACGAAATGAATGCATTAATCCCCACATTCACTCCAATTCCTGTCAGAATTAAACGAGTGGGTGAGACCCCTTTTTTATAACTTAAACGATAAATAAGTAGCCCACTTATCAAACTACCCACAATCGCGACAATCGGCATCACGAATAATGAGGCGTCTCCAATCGTACTATAATACGTCGTTTGTCCTGAAGAAATTAACAGAACAACTGCTAAAGCAGCCCCCGCATTAATTCCAATCATTCCAGGTTCAGCTAACTCATTTCGTGTCACACTTTGTAAAACACACCCTGATGTCGATAAACAAACCGCTACCACCATCGCAACGCAGATTCGAGGTAATCGAATATCAAAAATTGTCGTTGACTGAAGCTTAGATCCCCCACCAAATAAAGTACTCACCACTTCACCGATGGACATCGTATAACTTCCCCAACTAATCGCTAGTAAAAAGACAGCAACCAAAAGAAGACTCATGATGATACTGACGATCATTAAACGTTTTTTCAATCCTAACTCTCCTTTCTAACCATCCAAATAAATAAGGGCACACCAACTAATGACGTAAATAATCCAATCGGTGTTTCATACGGTTGATTCACTAATCGTGCGAGCACATCTGCCCAAATAACAAGCGTAGCCCCACATAAAAAAGACACCGGCATAATCACACGATAATCTTGCCCTAAAATTTTACGAACAATATGGGGGACAATTAAACCGACAAACGCAATATTTCCAGCCACAGCCACACACACCGCACACATCGGAATAATTAGCAACAATGTCTGCATTCGGATTCGAACGGGATTTTGTCCTAGCCCAATACAGACATCTTCACCTAAGTTGACAATATTAATTTTAGGCGCTAAAAAAAGGGAAATAATTGTCGCAATTCCGCCCACTATGATGACTAATTGAACACTCTCCCATGTCGTGGCACGAAAACCACCCGAAATCCAAAACGCTAAATTTTGTGACTTATTCGTTAGTAATGCGATAACGGTTGCCATTGAAATAAAGAACGTACTTAATGCCGTTCCGGCTAGTAGTAAGCGCGACATATTCATATTTCGTGCACTTTTCATACTAAATCCAAGAACTAGCAATCCACTTACTAACGCTCCAATAAAGGCTGCTAACGTATTACCTAGTAGCCCATATAAACTAGAGCTAGCACCTACTAAAGCAATCGCAAACGTTGCTCCTTGTGTAATCCCCATTAAAGATGGTTCCGCTACAGGGTTTCTTGTAACACCTTGCATCATGGCCCCTGTAATACCAAGAAGACCGCCTACAAAGGCGGTACAAATAACTCTTGGTATTCGAACATCTCTAACTAATTGCATATCTAAAACATCTTCGTAATGAAAGATACTGTCCCATACAGTTTGCAAAGGAATACTCTTTGCACCTGCACAAATCGCAACAATTAGCCCGATTATTGCGAATAAACTACACGACGTAACAAGAAAAACTAATTTCTTATTCATGCATGCTCGCTAATAAATTTTGTACTTCTTCAACGAACACTAAACGTCCAATTGGGCTATAACCTTGGTTAAAGTATGGACTTGCAGGTAATGTAACTACATTTCCTTCTTTCACAGCTTTCGTACCATTCCAAATACTGCTTGCTTTTAATGTTGCTAGATCTTCATCTGTTCCGATAGCAAAAATATAATCAGCATCGATTTCTGCTAACCCTTCAAGTGAAACAACTGGTAAGCTAATATTTTCTTGTTGAGGCATCCCAGCTGGTTTTGCTAATCCCATATCATTATATAAAATTGATCCAATACCAGCTTGGTCGAAGATAAATAAACTTCCTGCACTTGCTAAAAATGATAAATATGAACTATCTTCTCCATAAGTTGCCTTAATTTGGTTTCCAACTTCTTCAGCTTTGGCTAAATAGTCATTAATCCATGCTGTCGCTGCTTCTTCTTTACCGAATACTTTTGCAACGTGCATGAAATCTTCTTTCCAATCTACTTGCTTCATTTCAACCATGACAACTGGTGCAATTTTTGATAATTGATCATACATTTTCTCTTGAACCGTTGAGATTACAATTAAATCAGGTTCTAAAGCAATAATCGCTTCAACATCCATTTCAGCTAACATGCTATAACCTAAAATTTGTGCATCACCTAACACATCTTCTAAATAAGTAGGGAATTTCGTATAATCATAACCATCACTATTTGCTGTTCCGATGACGTCATATCCTAAAATAGATAAAATATCACTTGCTCCACTAATATCAACAATACGTTTTGGATTGACCGGGATTTCAACTTCACCTTTTACATCCGTTACCGTACGCATTTCAACATTTACATCTGAACCTTTATCACTGCTAGAACATCCTACAAGCCCTAACATTAAAACAAAAACACTAGTTAATAATAAAACTGTCTTTTTCATATTAACGCTCCTTTTTTATTTCTTATAAACTTTATAGTTAGCACCTGCTAACTGATAAGAGGATTATACAAAATAAGCTTCTTGCAGACAAGTTTTTCACCTTTTTTAATTATTTTATCATCTTATATAATTATTATTCTTTTATTACACGAATAAATTTACTATTAGTATGTCCTAACTTCCAGTTATCTTTCATCTGCAATAAAAAAAGGTGTAAGAAATTATCCTACACCTTTCTATATATAAAGTAAAAAATAATCTAGATATTTCAATTCATACTTAGTTCTTAAAATACTTTGATAGTGGGTCACCTATGCTACGGAGTGAGTTTACGAACTCGTAGCTTTCCTCCGCTGATAGGGTTTGGGTCACCTACCATTTCCAACGGAAATGTATCCTCCACTAGTAGGGAATGGGTCACCTATGCTACGTAACGAAGTTCGTAGCTTTCCTCCGCTGATAGGGTTTGGGTCACCTACTCTAACTGAAAGTTAGGTATCCGCCGCTAGTAGGGAATGGGTCACCTATGCTACGTAACGAAGTTCGTAGCTTTCCTCCGCTGATAGGGTTTGGGTCACCTACTCTAACTGAAAGTTAGGTATCCACCGCTAGTAGGGAATGGGTCGCCTAGAAGATTGTCAAAGACAATCTAATCTTCAACTACTAGGGCTTTAATTTTCCCTATAGAAAATTTGTCGCAACTTATATATTTTTTATTCTTGATTCCACTGATGATTTTTAATTCGCTCATACTCTTCCATCGTAATCGTTAAAATTGTTCCATGCTTAAATCCATATGGAAAACTAAATGACACATCTGAACGGACAAATTTTCCTTCATCAATATTCTCTGAAATAAATGGGACATAGCCTTGTCCCGCTCCACGAACACCGTAATAGTCTAAGAATAAGCACCACTTTCCATTTTCTAAACGTACAGCCGTCGGCGCCTCATAAACATGTGGCGCTAAATCAGCCATACACTCATCAAATGCTTCAATGCGCGTATACGGTCCTGTAGCATGATCTGACTTTAACAATAGATTCTTAGCAGGTTTGTCCTCACTCTTTACAAACATATAGTACGTTCCATTCTCTTCATAAATAGCAGAATCAATCACACCACTATCCTCTTTACGATATAACACCTCAGGTTTTGAGAAAGTCTCAAAATCTTTCGTACGACTATAATAAATCCCTTTGAATCCATTTGGATAATCTTTATGTGGCGAAGACCAATGAATGACATAATCCTCATTTTCTGAATCAAAAATAATATCTGGTGCCCATAGACATCCGAAATTTTCATCTCCAAGTTTCACTAAACGTTGTTCCGACCAATTCACTAAGTCATCAGATTCCCATACCGAGAAATTTTTACTGCCGTTAACCGAAATCTCATACCAAGAATTATGATACTGATTGCGCATCCCATAAGCTAAACTTAAATCTGTCGCAAAAATATAAAACTTTCCAGTATCTTTACGGCGCGTAATTGTAAAATCACGAACACCCTTATCACCATAATAAGCCCACAAAACAGGGCGCCCATTGTTCACTTCCTCCCAATGGAATCCATCTTTACTCAAACCAAAATAAACTTGCTCACCATCTGGTGTCGCCTTTTCTCTAAAATGGACAAATAAATACGCTTGCATCTTCCACTTTCCCCTCTCATTAACGAATGAATCACACATCAGCCTACAAGTTTAGTCCCCTCTCTTACAACACTTGCATGTTAATCAAATACAACCATATATTATCATTATAACCTTATTTTTAAAAGCACTTTCAAATAAAAAAAGGAGTTGAATTCTAAAAATTTTCAACTCCTAAATGCTTTTATTCCTCAGCTTGTTTTAAAAAGTGATTCGTTGGAAGAAGCGTAATAATCAGCATAACAATACTAACTAATAAGCCAATAACTGACCAAACTAGTCCACTTGTTGTCCACTCAATAACGAGATTAACCACATACAAACCAACAAACCACCAACCTGATAATCCCGTATCATGATAGCGACGAACGGATAAACTCAATGACGGGATAAGAGCTGCTAAACTATAAATAGCTAACAAACCTCCAAACAATGAGACAAAAACAGTACTCGCAGAAAAACCATCCCCATAACTAACGGCAGATGCCATCATGCCAACAAAAGAAAGACCTAATCCAAATCCTAAAACGGCACCAATAATCACATTCCAAAGAACAACAAACCAAAACTCACGTCTTGATGCACGACCACTAAAATTAAAATAATTTTTCCAAAATGACTTAAAAGCCCCTACAAATGTCATCCTAATCCCTCCTAAAACCACATTAAAATCTAACTACAATATATATTCTATGTTTTCATCATCAAAACGTTCTCTCAACTCCTCCCTTTCAATAAAAAAACAAATTTACCTCAAATGCGATACCATCCCATGAATAAAATAATCCTTTATCATAAACGTTTTTAAAATTATGGATGTTTTTTATCAGCCTTTTGCCCTCACTAATGTTCATATAATATGTTAGCAAGACTATTATCATAAAGGGGGTGAATATTATTCTATCCGGTAATTACGATACACTTTTAAACTTCGATGCATTTGCTGGAATAAGCAGTCATAAGTATGGATTCACAGACAGTGAATTTTTAGCCTTTATTGCCGATTTAGATCCTACTGAGTACATTCTAGTCATCACTGTCGTAACTATTTTAATTAATATCAATTTAAATATCTTTGAGCAATATGTCGTTTCTGGAGCCCTCCTTGATATCGCTGTCACTAGTCAGAATATGGTTCAACAAAGAGGATTCCAATTAGCTCGCCAAGGAGAAGCCGTGAGTCAACAACGAAGTGAATATCGACAAGAAAACTTTGACAACCTTTATAGTGAAGTCGATAGACTAACGGAAGAATTAAACCAACTAAAATCAAAGATATTCCCTCAACAAACCGATTAGTATTAAAAAATAATACAACACTTTTTTATAAATTCAATTTACTTCCTACTTAATATCAATACAAATCCCTTCCTAGTTGATTTACCGTTATCCGTTTTCTATATTATCCCAAAAACAAGCACCACAAAATCTTAGTATGCATCTTTCTAACTATGATCCCCTCACTTCAAGTACTAGTGCCTATCATTTTCTTTCTCTTTTTACCTCCCCTTATACTAAGACCGACACCCGATCTATCAAAGCCCCTCTATCTCTACCAAAACATTCGAATTATATTTAAACCTTATTGATAGATTCTCTTATATCCAGTTGACCCATTGTCACCTGTTTTGCCACGTTATCTCAAAAAAAACAAGTGCTACAAAATCTTAGCATGTATCTTTCTAACCACGATAACCTCAGTTCAATTGCTAGTATCTGTTCATCTCACTAAAGAAGTTTTAAAATAAAATTGAGGCGATGACAGGGAGAGCGAATCAATGGGATTAGGGGTGAGCTTGCTCACCTACTAATAAGAATAGCCCATCGGTAGAAGCTCTCCCCTTATAATATCGCCTCATAGATTTTCTTATTTTAAAACCATCTACTATTCTTGCCGACCAATGTACAATGCTAGCCACTTGACCTGATACCCTCCCTGTGCATCTTAGTATAAAAAAAGACAGCATCTTAAAGATACTGTCTAAATGATTAGCGTTGTTTTTTAGATGGGCGGTCTTGGCGAACTAAGCGCACAACAGCCTCAACATGCGATGTTTGTGGGAACATATCCACTGGTTGAATATAGTCCACACGATATTTCTTCGTTAATTCTTTTAAATTCTTCGCTAACGTCGATGGATTACATGACACATACACAATCGTTTTTGGTTGCACACGTTTTAACATCTCGATTAGCTCAGTTCCTAATCCTGTACGAGGAGGATCCACAATCACCACATCTGGTTTGAATCCTTCATTCGCCCACTTCGGTACGATTTGTTCTGCTTTACCAACAGCATAGTATGTATTTGTTAAGCCATTTAATTTTGCATTTTCTTTCGCATCCGCAATGGCTTGACGTGTAATATCTACTCCGCGTACTTCACTTGCTTTATCTGCGACCCATTGACCAATTGTTCCAACACCACAATAAGCATCAACCACTTTTTCGTTTCCTTTTAAAGCAGCTGCATATTTGACTTGGTTGTATAATTTAATCGTTTGTTCTGGGTTTAACTGATAGAACGCGCGTGGAGATAAATTGAACTTGAAGCGTCCTAATTCATCTGAAATGAATTTTTCTCCAGCAATGTGCTTCATTTCTTTTCCGAAGATTTCATGCGTATCTTCATTGTTAATATTTAAATAAACTGATTTAACATCTGGGCAATATTTCATTAAGTCTTTCGCTAAAGCATTCATTTTTCTGAACTCATTGTTAGCGAATACGAATGTCACCTGAACCTCACCTGTTTTAAACCCACGACGAACAACGATATAACGTGCCGTTCCTTTTTTCGTTTTAGGTGCGTAAGCGAACACTTTGTAATCATCTAATAAATCAACCGCATGATTGATAACTGTGTTAATTTCTTCATATTGAACATCACAATCTGTTACATTGACTAATTCACGTGAATTCATGCTATAGAATCCAACCATAACCCCATCCTCGTCATATCCAACTGGCATTTGAGCGCGATTGCGGTAGTTATATGGATCTTTCATTCCAATCGTTGGACGGATATCACATTCTTCAGGATCTAAATTCGTATAACGTTCAATCGCTTGTGAAACCGCGTCACGTTTAATACGAAGTTGCTCTTGATAAGACATATGCTGTAATTGACATCCACCACATTGTCCATAAACTTCACATGCGGGTTGCACACGGTGCTTTGATTTACGTTTCACACGTACCAGTTCCGCTTCCGCGTAACCACCTGCCACACGCGTACAAGTCGCAACCACTTCTTCACCCACTAACGTTCCTGGAATAAAGACCGCTTGTTTTTTATAATATCCGATTCCCTCACCGTTAATTCCGATGCGTTTAATCGTCACTAAAAATTCTTGACCAACCTTTAAAGGTGACATATTCATCTATTAAAACCTCCAATGCTTTGTTAAGCTATCCTTTATCTTACCACATTCCCTGTCATTTTACATCGAAATCCCTATATTTCATGATAACTTTCACACATTGATTTGATTATTTTAGAACCCAATGCTTGACTTTTTTATAAAAGATGCTAAAATAGGCTTAATTGAATATGTCTCTTGTTCTCTTTGATGAGTTAGAGGTGCGTGTCCAATGAGTAGGAATTTCGAGAGTGACGTCGATGACAAATTCTAAAAGGTGTCCACGCCGAAGTCTTGTTTGTGTCAACCAAACTTGTGCTGGTGTTATGTTGAATAAATTTAACACTGTCACTACAATTGTAGTGGAGGACTAATGATCGGAGAGTTAAATAATACTTGTCATCTATCGTCTAACAACCTTAGACTTTTTAGAGCCATGTATGAGTTTAACTCTGCATGGCTCTTTTTTCTTTATCAAAAGAACAGCTTCTTATTCAATTGCACTAACAATTGAGGAGAGGATTTATATGATTGGAACCATTTATGCGTTAATTCCGGCACTACTTACGATTGCCCTTGTTATTTTTACGCGCCGTGTCGTATTATCACTCGGGATTGGTGCCATCTCGGCTGCCTTTATTTTAGCCAATTTCAATCTCATTCAAACGGTTGAAACGCTTGGATCAACGTTTAGTGGACTTATTTTTGAAAAAGATGGATTAATCGGCTTTTTAAATGATTGGAACCTGTCGATTGTTTTCTTCTTACTTGCACTTGGCGCCATTACAGCTTACATCGTCTTATCAGGCGGAGCGTCTGCGTTTACAAAAGCGATTATCAAACGCGTCAAAACGCGCGAAGGCGTTCAATATACGTCTGCCATTTTAGGAATTTTAATTTTTGTCGATGACTACTTTAATGCCCTAGTTGTCGGAAATGTCTCAAAACCGTTAGCTCAGCAACAAAAAATTTCACGAGCACGACTAGCTTACATTGTCGATTCAACGTCAGCACCAATCTGTGTGATCTCACCGATTTCAAGTTGGGCGACTGGAGTGATGGGATCGATGGCAGTTATTTTTGCAAGTACAGGTGCGACGTACAATACGTTCTCTGCTTTCTTAATGACGATTCCTTATCATTTCTATGTGATTGTCTCAGTTATCATGGTCTTCATTGTCATTAAATACAATTTAAATCTTGGACTCATGAAAAAATACGAGACGGATACGGTCAATGGGAATGATAGTTCTCTTACGAGTGCTGAAGTGGCAAACGCTCACGGAGGCGACGTAGAGTCATCAAAAGGAACAGTATGGGATTTAATCGTCCCGATCTTGACCTTAATCGTCGTGACTATGTTAACGATGGTATATACTGGCTATGTAGGCGCAATGAATAGCGCATCAGACTTCAACTTATTCTTTGCAATCTTAGATAACATCAACCTATCAACAGCGCTTCGCTTTGGTGGAGCAGCGGGATTAATCGTCTCAATGGCAATGGCATATCGTCATGTTATAAGTGGTGAAGTCACGCAGAACCAATATGTCAAAGCCTTCTTCTCAGGAATGAAGTCAATGGTTGGAGCCATTATCGTTTTATTATTAGCATGGGCAATTTGTGAGTTAGTTAGTGCGTTAGATGCGGGTGGCTACTTAGCCTCTGTCATTACATCAGCGAACATTAATCCAAACTTCATCCCAGTTGTAATGTTCATTGTCGCAAGCTTCATGGCTTTCGCAACAGGAACGTCATGGGGATCATTTGGAATCTTACTTCCAATTGCTGGTTCAGTCGCAGCGGCGATTGATATGAATTTAATGATTCCAGTGATGGCTGCTGTTTTATCAGGTGCTATCTTTGGAGATCATGCCTCACCTATTTCAGATACAACCCTTTTATCAGCAACAGGATCAGGTTGTGATTTAGGTGCTCACTTTAACTCTCAGTTACCATACGCCCTTTTATCAGCTTGTATCGCTTCACTCGCATACATCGCATTTGGAATGACTGAAAGTTTAATGATTGCCTATCTCATCATCATCATTGGCTTCATCGCTACAATCTTTTATGCAAAATCACAAAACAAATCGGAAGCTATCCAAGAATAAGGTCGCTTCCAAAACAAAATCAAAGGTGGAAAAAATAATTATAGATAACAAAAGGAACTAAGTGCAGAGGGGAAACTGCATCTTAGTTCCTTTTTTCTATATTAAAGAGAGGTTGAGAGAATTGGAGAAGAAAGTCTACATTATATGTATTTAGCATCAAGATGATAAATACATAAGACTTCTGTATTGGTAAATAGAGAACTTCAAGTACAAACTCAAAGTATAGTCCCACCATGAAAGACTATTAACTTGGGAGGTTATCTCTACACACCCTCATTATAGGCACCCATTCAAAATCCTAAACAAAAATGCGAAAATTTTTTCATTATTTTAAGGCTCAACACCAGAATTGGTTCTTGACAAAAAAGTTGATACAAATAGCTGAATCACAGATTTAGAATTTCAGTATTTTATCATTACTAATGATGAACCATTAGAGTTAATTTCTTAGTTGAACCAAGTCAAGCACCATTTTTGGTGAAGACTCTATTTTAAATATTAATAAATTATCTTCTAAAATCCAGGCCATTTTTATGGGGACTTCGATAATAACTGTGGGATGATTATCATCCTATTAAAGTCATTTTATACAGTTCACCTTTAATGGTTATACCTAATTTCTTCCCACTAAATGAATACTTACTTCTCCCAAAACCATTTAACTTAGAAAAGAGATTTTCCTCTCATATTTTTTTATATTATTACTAGTAGAAGTCTTAATAAGCACTAGCCACAAAGTAAAAGGTTGATTCAAAATTCATTTTTCCTAGAAATTATGATAATAATAAATAAAATGAGGCAATTTAACGAGGGAGTCTATCATGGGATGATAAGTGGTGAAACCACTTATCATATGCAATGCCCATTAAAAGCACATCATCGAAAATAAATGCCTCATTTATATTATTATAATTTAGTCATCTTTTATCTATATAGCTACCTGATGAATGTCTAAAGAAATAATCAAACTTTTAACCACAACCTAGAAAAAAAGAGATAATTTCGAAAATCCGAAATTATCTCTTCACTTAAGCAGACAACTCCGCCAAGCGCGGAGTATAGTTCAGCTAAATTTTTGCTCTACAAAAATAGCTGAACAAACAAAAAATAAACCTCGAGAGGGGGAACTCTCGAGGTTTGGTTAAACGGTCGTGGGGGAACACGATCCGTTTGGGAGTGAGAAAACATAATGAATAAGAAAATCAAAGGGGGAGAAAATTTATTATCATTTTCATCCATAGTTATTATGGCACAAAGTTATGTACAAAAAATGAATTAAACGTGTTCTTTCAGTGTCCTTGTAACGTTTACATCACTTTTTTCTACAAATTATAACCAATTATTCAATAATCACCGGACTATCTTGTGTCATTAAATATTGCAGTGACTTAAACTCATACCCTTCATTTCGAAGTTCAGGAATTAACTTATTTAAACATTCTGCATTATCACTTGAGATACTGTGCATTAACACAATGGCACCCGGATGCATACGTGCTAAAATTTGATTATACGCATAATCCGCACCTTTTTGTTTATTCACATCCCAGTCCATATAGGCTAAAGACCATAAAATTGTATAATAGCCACGCTCTTTCGCCCAATCTAACATTTGTTGATTAAAATGTCCTTCAGGTGGTCTTAAGTAACGAACCATCTCTTGGCCCGTAATCTCTTTATATTTATCTTCAACTAATTGTAATTCTTCATTAAATTTTTCTTTGTTGACTTTCGCTAAATCTGGGTGATGCCACGTATGATTGCCGACGATATGTCCCTCATCTGCCATTCGTTTCACAAGTTCCGGATTTTGTTCCATGAAATGTCCCGTCACAAAGAATAAAGCTGGCACTTGATGTTCTTTTAAAACATCTAAAATTAAGGGTGTATTTCCATTTTCATAACCACAATCAAATGTTAAATAAATCATTTTTTGATCGGCGGGACCAATATAATAAGCATCATTTTGACGAATAATATCATCAAACTCTTGACCCGGCCATGGTTGCTCATGATTCTCACCTTTTGGGATACCCCAGCCTATATCTTTCGCCTCTGCGTGACAAACTGAGATAAAGCATAAGAGGAACGTTAGAACAGTCAACTTCCAACTAAAATGTCGATTCATGTTGTTCACCTCTCATTATAAAAGAATTATCACTAATAATTTGTCGAGTTTTGTGTAAAATATACATAAACAACATAAAACCATTTATTAATCATGGTATGTCCCTTAAACTGACGACATATCATAAATTAAAAACCTTAGTTGGGAGGGACCAATTATGCAACATGTTTTTAGCTTAACCTTTATCAAAAAAGTAAAAGAACAAATGAATCATCGAGAGATTAAAGCCTTACCTGAACAAATTGCATTCAACTTAATTATGGCCATCGTCCCGCTACTCGTCGTCATTGTTCAGCTCGGAACTTATCTCTCTTTAAATACCGATCTCGTGAAGTATTTGATTACAGCCTATGCGCCACAAGAAGTTCAACAACTTTTACTCTATCTTTTTGATACAACCTCTGCTCCTCAATCGGGAACTTTATTTGTTCTACTGACCGCCATCTCTTTCTTTTGGCTCATTTCAAAAGGTTTTTACGGGATTTCGATAGCTGCTAACACGACCTATCAAGTTCCCCTCATGAAATTCGCCTATCTTGAACGTATCTTTTCATTTATGATGCTTTGTTTTATGATTTTACTTCTCGTGGTTACTATCATCCTCGCTTTATTTGGTCAAGCTATCATCTCACTCATCCTTCACCTTCTAAATATTCAAGTCGATTCATACATGATTATTCTCCTTAATACCCTTCGATCAACGATCAGTTTCATTTCCTATTTCTCCTTCTTTGTCCTCCTGTTCTACCTCGCACCAACCATTAAAATTAAAATTCATGAAATTATACCCGGTGCTTTAGTAACAGCCGTTGGGTGGAGTGTCGCCTCAATTGGGTTTAGTTTCTATGTCAATTACATCGCCAATTATAATAAGTTCTATGGGAGCCTCTCAGTCATTATTATCCTTCTCTTTTGGCTCTATATTTTAGGCTATGCCATCATGATTGGATTACAAGTGAACTATATCTTAAAACGCGATTATTACGGAGGCGTTGACTACTTACCTCGCCTAACTCTGATTCAAAAATCTAAATATCTTTCAAAATGGACAAAATTTACGGTTAATGACGAACAAAAGATAAACTAAATGCACCTCCTTTTCGTATGAACCTCTACCTTCATGAATACAATGGAACATACTGATAACTGAGGTGAAAATTATGAAAAATGTATGCCTAATTTTAGGATTAGTGATCATGAGTTTATCCGGTTGCTCCAATAATACAAGTCCAAAAACTATCTCAACACCTCAATCGCTACAAAGTCTATCCATCACAACCAATACCGGAACGAACACTAACACGGTCTCTAATCCAAGTACGGAAGAAAACAATTCACAACCAAATGATTCAAATCAACAAACAGAAACCACCAATTCAACAGAAAAAACATTCGCCACGCAGCAAGACTTTGTAGATTATATGTATGAAAAAGTAAAAGCCCTTGAAGACACAGTGTCACTACTCGACTCTAACTTAACGCAAGTATATTCTGTAGCGGGAACAGAAGCTGAAACAGCTCAACTTTCAATCCGACATAATCTATTAAAACAAACAACGAATGAAATGAATGCTATTGAATCACTAAAACGACCAACTGAAGAAGTCGCAACGCTTCAAGACTATGTTGTAAAGGCTTATCACTACAATGTTGAATACAAAACAGCAGAATATGAAGTCTTTAAAGCAGAAACTTTACAAGATCGCCAAGTGTTATTAGATGCAAATGCGGAAAATGAAAAACTCGCTCAACAATACATCTCATTGGCTTGGTCAGAAATTGATCGTCTTTCAGAAACGGCCTACGACCGTAAATAGTAAAAACTGAGGCTAATTACTAGCCTCAGTTTTTACGTCTTTCGGATGTTTACGATACTTAAACTCACTCATAATCCAGATTAATCCTGGAATAGCTAATTGGAAAATAGGGAGAAGCCCTTTAGGATTCTGAATAATTACACGGTAAATATTTTCAATCCGATTAGAACTAATCTTTGTTGCTCCAAAAATTAACAAAATTCCAATAGGAATAGCTAATTGACGATAGTTAAAACGAACAACGATTTTTTCTAAACAAGAAAGTCCTGCATAACAATAAATACTGATCTTAAAAAAACAGGTTGTCATTAAAATAATAATAGATAATGGATCAACTCGTTCAAAAAGAACACTAACTCCAACCATTTTCATTGCATTAAAGAAAGGATAAACGAAGTTTTTTGTTAAATCAGCTCCTAAAATTCCAATATTCATGACATCAATTCCAAGTAAAATAACCATCGCCATAACAATTGCTACATAGCCATATTTCAAGATTTTTCCTTTTTTATCATTTGGAATTAATGGAAAAATAAATAAAAAGGTAATGGCTTCACCATATGGAAATAAACTCATCGTATAAATATCTGTTTTTAAGGCAAACAATCCTTTTTCAAGAACCGGTAATAAATTTTCAAATTTAAAGATATCTGATGTAAAAACGGCAATTAATAATGGGATAAAACAAATACAAACGACATAAAACAACAACTCTGAAGAGCGACCAATGACATTCACCCCAAGGATCAGTCCATAGACAATTGGAATCATTAAAAGTGTAATCACAAGCGTTAGATTAGCATCAATCATGGTGGTTGCCTTAATCATATCAGACGTACTTTTCAATAACCCCGTCGCTAAAAACAAGAAATACCCCATATAAGCAAGAATAATTAACCCACCTATCCATTTTCCAAAAAGATCCCTAATAATTTCTGTCAACGATTGAAACCCATGTAATTTACTAATTCGATAATAAATAGTAAATAAGAGACCACCAAAAACAGTACTAATTAAAATGACAATCCAAACATCGCGTCCTGAAAAACGTCCCACATTAACAAGTGATGCACTACTAGATAAAAACAAAACAAGTAAAGTTAAAAATTGATTTAAACTAATCCGTGATGTTTTCATAACAGACTCTCCTTTCTAATCTTTTAAATTAGCAATATCTCCAACCGAATTAATCTCGATTTTCACATCAACCTCAAATTCAAGCGTTGGATAAATTTCTTCCCAATAGCCATTAACCGCTGCCCATTTTTTAGGATCTTTTTGATGAATCTTACTTCCAACACCTAAAATATCAGATTGAAGTTCATGCTGTGTCTTCGAAATAAGATTCATTAAATCTTGTTTTAGAGCCTCTTCTAAATAAGTTTGTAACGTGTTGATATTATCAGGTTTCATTAAATTAATGGGATATTCATTTTCCATTAAAATTCCTTCAACCTTACATTCGACTTTCACTTTCTTTTCATCAAGATTCGGTTTAATCTCAACTTTTGTGTCCCGTGCTTCATAAGCGACTTTATATGTCTCATCTATGACTGTATTTAACACATAACGCTTACTATTCCCCACTAAAAGATTATAGTACTGAGCTTCCTCACTATCTAAATAACCGACCAATTTATCACTTTTAAAAGCAGCCAATGAATCGATTTGTAATTGAGTAGACGGCTCTACTTGTAAAATATTTTCTATTTTTTCACCTTGTGAGATTCCATCTCCTATAATCGCAACACTATTTAGGACAATATTATCTCCTTCAGTATTAACTCGCTCACTCACTTGATAAAGGTTATAATTTACCTGTCTTCCTGTACATTTTACGCACATATTTGATAATGAATCTAATTGAGTAATGGGAATTTGATCACTCGGTATTAAAACATGTAAAATATCTGCCGCCGGAGCATTATTGGCAATCGCCACTGTAATATTGGGGCGAATCGCGACATTACGTAAAACGAAATCTAACACGGTATTAATCCCATCTTTCGCAATTTCTTCGTCTAGTACAATCACGCTTAAATGAGGAAGATAGAGGACTTTAGAAGTCAACGTATTTAATTCACGATACGCATCATATAATGTTTCACCTTCAGCTGAAACAGAAAAAATAGAAAGGGTATCATGTTGATTTCCAGCAATTGAACTCGGATTAACGACTTGAGCCGTTAGACGATATCGATCCTCAATTTTATCGATTCCAAATCCTGACACAATTCCTAATTGACTCATTTCAACTTTATGGGCGCAACCACTTAAACAAACTAAAACACTCATTAAAAATAGCCATCGCTTCATCCCTACTCCTCCTTCCTTACTGGATTTTTCATATTATGACGCGTTCGATTACCCGTTTTAAAAATTTTAGGGCGATATTTCATCCATGAAAAAGGTAATCTTAAAAATTGATCCTCCTGATCATGTAAATTAAACGGTGCAATCGGTGCTAGATAAGGTTGATCAAGTGTCGTCAATGAGGCTAAATGAAGAATAAGCATAATAAATCCAATCGTAATTCCATAAAGACCAAACGTTGCTCCTAAAAATAAAAAGATAAATGTTAAAATTCGAGTCGCATTATTCAGACGACTACTTGATAAAATAAAGCCTGCAATCGAAGTAATCGAAACAATAATGATAACCATATAAGAAACAAGCCCTGCCTCAACAATCGTCTGTCCAATAATTAAGGATCCAACGATGGTCATTGAATCCCCTACCACATTTGGTTTACGTAACGCGGCCTCTCGAATAATCTCAAAGAGGACTAAGATAACCAAGGTTTCAATATAGGTTGGAAACGGATTTGAACTCCGCTGATTAATAATGGTGATGAGTAAGACCGTTGGAATCATCTCTTGATGATAAGTAGAAATCGCAACATATAAACCGGGGACTAAAATAACCAATAAAAAAGAAGCATAACGAAGGATTCGAGTTAATGTTGCAATCAAAGGCCGTGAATAATAATCATCTGTAATCTGAAACATCGTAATAAAATAAGCAGGTCCAACCGTCACAAAAGGAGATCCATCGAATAAGATGGCCACACTTCCTTGCATAAGGGCAGCTGTTACTTTATCTGGACGCTCTGTTTGAGTCAAACGAGGAAAGATAGTTAAGTGGTGATCTTCAATGAGTTGCATTAATTGACCCGAATCAACCAATCCATCAATATCTAAGCTTTTAATTCGCTTATTCACGGTCTGAACAAGTTCAGGATTTGCAATTCCTTCAATATAAGCCACAAAAACATCGGTCTGTGTCACCGTTCCGACCACATGAGCGTCAAAACGAAGATTAGGATCTTTAATCCGACGACGAAGCGTCGCCGTATTCGTGCGAATCGTCTCCACAAAACAATCTTTCGGACCATATAACGACTGTTCCGTTTGGGGTTCACTAATGGAGCGCATTTGCCATCCTTTACAATCAAACATCATTAACTGGTCGACCCCGTCAACTAAGACGATGATATGTCCATTTAATAAATTTGTATATAAATCGTCAAAACTTTGCGCACACTGTGCATCTATCATACTAATACGAGACTCAAAAATCGATTGAAAAACACCACATGAACGCGTCTTTGAATCTTCAACTAACGACAAATCAATAGCTAAAACATGAACAATAAATTGCTCCGCTTGATTCGTATCAATTAATCCATCGATCCCTAAAACGGCAACAGCAACATCATCAGCACCTTGTAAATGAAGCTTTCGAATCAATAAATCATTGGCATTCCCTAACTTTTCTTTAATTAATGTTAAATTTTGTTCCAAACTTGGATAAATTCGTTGGGGTTCTTTTTCAGGAACCGGTTCTTTCGTATTCTTTTTTCCTTTAAAGATTTTAAAAATATCCATCTCATTTTCACCCACTTTTTTTCGGCATTTATCCTATTATTTGTGAAAAAAGATAAGTTATACCCATTCATAATTTTCTAATTTTTACCCAATACCTTGAATTATTGTAGTAAACAGACTATAATGCACTCAGATTGGGGGAAAGTATATGAATTCAATTTCAACCTTATTAACACAACTTCGACAACTCAAACTTAAACTCGCTCTTGAGGGGATGATCGTCGGGTTAGTTTCAGGTCTTGTTGTCGTCTTATATCGACTGATTTTAGAGAAAGCCGAACAGGTTAGACAACTCCTCTTTTCATCACAAAATTCCATCTGGTATACCATTAGCTGGTTCATCCTTCTCATTCTCGTTGCTCTATTCGTTGGGAAACTGATGATGAAAGATCCCATGATTTGTGGAAGTGGAATTCCACAAGTAGAGGGGGTTCTCGCTAACAAACTAAAGATGAACCCATTATCTGTTCTAATCAGAAAATTCATCGGGGGAACACTATGTATTGGAGCAGGTCTTTCTGTCGGAAGAGAGGGGCCTTCGATTCAACTTGGAGCAGCCACAGCTCAATATTTAAGCCAACTTACTAAGCTTTCAAAAACAGAAGAAAAATATTTAATTTCAAGTGGGGCTAGTGCTGGTCTTGCTGCCGCCTTTAATGCTCCCTTAGCTGGTGTTCTGTTCTCATTAGAAGAAATCCATAAGCACTTTTCACCACTCGTTTTTATCTCAGCCATGTCAGCGTCATTAACCGCCGACTTCGTTTCTAAAAACTTCTTCGGATTAAAACCTGTTTTTAACTTTGATACACTTGAAGCCATTCCACTTGATCATTACTGGCTGATTATTATTCTTGGAATTATAACGGGGCTTTGTGGTGTCTTTTATAATAAAACAATTAAAACCACATTAGAGGGATACGATAAAATCGCCTGGATAAAAAAACAGTATCGTCCCATCATTCCTTTTATCTTAGCGGGCCTTCTATTATTCATTCTGCCTCAAGTTTTAGGAGGTGGACATTCTCTCGTTGAAAGCCTCATTCATAGTTCTTTTACGATTAAAATGTTACTACTTCTACTAATTGTTAAATTTATCTTTTCCATGATTAGTTTTGGTTCAGGCGTACCCGGTGGTATCTTCTTTCCACTCCTGGTCTTAGGTGCGCTAACAGGTTCGATTTTCGGAACTGTTGCAGCAAACCTTGGACTAATCAACGATACCTTGATTCAAAACTTTATCATTTTAGCGATGGCTGGCTATTTTACCGCCATCGTCCGTGCACCTATTACAGGAAGTATCTTAATCACTGAAATGACCGGATCATTGACGCATCTTCTTTCATTATCCCTTATTTCACTCATCGCCTATACCGTGGCTGAATGTTTAAAAAGTGAGCCCGTTTATGATTACCTACTCGCGCGACAACTTCAAGGAACTAAAACCTTTGAAACGTCAGAGGACAAACTCATGATTGAAATCCCAGTCTTTACTAATTCCTATATCGATGGGCGTTTCGTCCGCGACTTATCACTACCGGATGGATGTCTACTCATTGCCGTCAAACGTGGGAGTCATGAACTCATCCCAAGGGGGAATACCGAACTTTTAGCAGGTGATTACCTCGTCATTCTCCTCAAAGAAAGCATCGCTTCATCCGTTCAAGAAGAGTTAATCCTTCATTGTAATCAATTAAAGGTCTAGCGCCCAACTAGACTTTCCTCTTGATTCACTTTTAATTTAAGTGTCTTTTCGATGAATTCTGTGATGCCTTTCATCACTCGTTCTGCTGCTCGTGGTAATTTGACATATCTATTACAATCATCTGCAAATCTCACAAATCTTAATCCTCTTCTTTCAAGTTCCATATCTAAATCATGTAACATCATGTTACTGAGTAGTGGACTGATTGGTCCTCCTTGCGGCGTTCCCTCTTTATCTTTAACAACGACTCCATTCTCCAGACTGCCACTATTAAGGTACGCTCGGATTAACTTCAGTACTCCTTTATCCTTGATAGTTCTCGCTACTCGACTCATTAAAATGTCATGATTTACACGGCCAAAGAATTTTTCAAGGTCTATATCTACCACATAAATATACCCGTCTTCCACATATTCTTTTAATTTTATGAGAGCTTGATGTTGATTTCTTCTGGGTCTGAATCCATAGCTGTGGTCTGACAATATCTTTTCAAAATGTGGTGTTAGGACTTAAGTTAATGCTTGTTGGATGATTCGGTCTACTACAGTTAGTATCCCTAATCGTCTTTTCCCACCATCCGGTTTATCTATTTCAACCCTTCTTACAGGTTGAGCGCGATAGGTTCCTCGTCCTATCGATTAGCTAAGTTAATCTCGATTAACTTTTAGGTATTCAAATACATCTTCTATTGTCATCTCATCTCCATCTATACCATAACTTCCTTTATTATTTTTAACTCGTAGGTAAGCCTGATTTAGGTTATGACGATTTAACATCTGTTCAAGTAAATATTCTGTTGTCATGTTGACGCCTCCTTCTAATTCTGCCGGATTTAACATTACGCGCTTTCTTAATAGATTGATAAACTTCCATTTTATCTCTCTAATACTTAGCTTCATTTTCTGCAATGCTTGTGTTATCGCGAATAATTTAGTGACTTGTCACTAAATGTTCAGTCCTTCCCTCCTGTTGATAGGTACTATGACTTCTGCTGACTTCCTCTATACATTTTCGATTCCTCAAGATACCCCTACCCTGCATATGCCCTCGTCATATCATGCTTCAGATAGGGTCTATAGTAAGACCTCTCGGGGTAAGCTCAACCACTTTCCTCTCATCTATCCGTCATATCTACACCCTACTCTTTCGAACCGATTTTGAGCTTTGTTTTGTCCTGTAAACTCACTCAGAATCATCTGCCTAATATGCTCCGTATTCCTCGGACCAAGAGTTTGCCTCGACCTTCCTTCAGAGTGCGAAGCCTACTGTAAGTATTCTACCTCTCGATAGATACCCTTGGTTTCGGCTAATAGTTCGCTCGGTTTACGCCTACAGTGGACTTTCACCACCTAGTTGTTGTGCATGCCTAGCACACAGGAGATATTTACTTTATAAATGGGAGGTGACCCGTTGCCACTTCTGAATAAGTGGGATGACCTTATCAGTGACAGCAGAAATAATTTCATGAGAAGTTTCGAATCCATAAATATCTTCTAACGTTTTAGAAATGTCACGTATCGATAACTCTTTAGCGTAAAGTGCTAAAATCTTATATTCAATTCCAATCACAGTTGTTTCTCCAAGTCGTGTCTGAATGGTTTAGATAGGTTACAATTAATTAGACAGTTTTTTTAAAGTCATGTAAAATGCTAAAGGAGCTTTAACGTGACCTAAACTAAAACCCATAGACCACGCCGTACTTATACAGATGAATTTAAAAATCAATTAGTCCAACTTTATCTAAATGGTAAACGTAAATGTGATATGAGTCGTGAATATGATATTTCATCATCTTTACTCGATAAATGGACTTTCTACAGGTTCTTTTAAGGAGAAAGATAACTGTTCAGAAGAAGAAAATGAGTTGATTCAACTTCGTAAAAAGGTGAAACAATTGGAAATGGGTTACCTAGCATGCGAAGCATAAATCCTCCACTGCTAGGGAATGGTAACTGTTCTAAGAGTTTACACACTTTATCTTACAACCTCATAAATTGATTTTTTTACTGAAAAAGTTGAGATAGTAACACTAGTTATAGCTATCTAGGATCTTTTATTTTATAATAAGTTAAGAATGACTTTATATAAAGGGAGACTTATATGCTTGAAAAAATTAAAAACAATCCAAAACTATTAGAATTTATTAGATTCGTCATTGTCGGTGTTGGAGCGACTATTCTTCATTATGGAATTTATTTAACACTAGAACATGGCCTTCATTTTAACTATAACCTTGCCTATACACTTGGTTATATTCTTAGTTTTATTTTTAACTTCTTTGCTTCAACATTCTTCACATTCAAAACAGAAGCCAATGCACAAAATGGATTCAAATTCGCAAGTGCACATTTGATTAACTATTTTGTTCATATGTTTTTACTAAATATCTTTATTTTCATTGGGATTCCAGACGGAATCGCGCCTATCTTTGTTTTTCCAATCGCAATTATTCTCAACTTCTTTATGGTCCGCTTTGCTTTAAAGAAATAAGAAAAAAGTTATTTAATCCCGAATTATTCATGACCTGAATTGTCAATTTAAATCAGACAATTAGTTATCACAAGCTAAGCAATTGGAATGAGCGAGTCTAATCCAGTTGCTTTTTTCATGATTTCTTCTGGAGTGTAATTATTTAAAGATTTTCTTGGGACACGATTATATTTCATCGCAATTTCGCTTAATCTCTCTTGTGAATGAACCGATAAACCGGTTGATTTAGGTAGGTCTTGTCGAACCATGCTGTTTGAATTCTCATTTAATCCTCGTTATCCAGGTGCTCCGGGATCACTAAAGAAAATCTCAATCGGTGTTTGACTTTCCTGTTTGATTTCTTTCCATTTAGAAAACTCTTTTTCACAGTCAAAGGTGAATGTTTTAATGGCAGTTTCCATTTGCTCATTCAGCCAATTTAACATGGCTTCTTTGACCTCTTGGCTTTTACGACTGGCTTTTAAGAGAACGATGTGTTTACTCTTCTTTTCCACTAAAGTCACAATGGCTGACTGACGATTCTTCCCGACAATGGTATCTCCTTCAAAATGTCCGTATTCTTGGTTCGTTGATGCCTGAGGATACTGCTCATCTCGCTCATGGATGGTTTTACAGCTATTAATTTCTCCACGTGTTTCTTGATGACTTTTAGGGTTATTCTTTCCCTTTCGATGTAACTTATTGGCATCAATCATTCCTTGCTTAACAAGCTTATATAACGTTTTAGTTGATACCCTTTCCGTTTGATTCATGAGTTTATCACGACCTGCAATGGCGTCTAATGACCACCCTTGATCTAATCACTTATGAATATTCTTTAACTTCTGTTCTGACAACACACGTTCTTTTCTTTCACAGCGGTGTTTATTTTGCTTGTAACTTGTAAGTAGAGTAGATTTGTTTAACGGTTCATCCTTGTTTCAAAAAGTGATAATAGTGATAGACTTTATCCTTTCCAATCTTCATACGACGTGCACATTCACGGGCGTTAACTCCTAAATAATAATTTGACTCTATATTTGTTAATTGAATAATGTTAATATGGTTATATGAGCTTAGATTCTATAGATAAGTCCCTAAGAAATTCTTAAAAGAGTGACTTTCCCTTTAGTGATAGGTTACTCGAAAAAATCATGAAACTTTCAGATATGAGCGGCTTAGAAAAGAATTATTCCAAAATAAGGTCTTACATGCAGATGAGACTCCTTATCAAACATTAAATCGAGCGGATGGTAAACCAATAGCTTCTCAAGCAAGGTTTTGATTATTCCGAACGATTAAAAAAACCAAACATTCGATTACTTACTATCACACCGATCTGACACGTGAACGTGCAGTCGCAACGACTATCTTAGAAGGATTTCAAGGAAAACTTCATTGTAATGGTTATTCTGGATATATAAATATTCCGAACATAGATGTAGTGGGATGTTGGGTTCATTTTCGAGATTCCAGGAAAGAACGTCAAAAATAGCAACAACCGCTTCTCAAACAAATGGTCGAGGAATTTTTTGAGTGGCTAGAATCCTTCTATGCGATGAAAGGAAAACTTCAAACAGCCGTGATCTATGCCTTAAATCAAAAGGTAGAGCTTTTACGTTTTTTAGAAGATGAAAACCTCGGAACCTCGAATAATATCGCTGAACAAGCCATTCGTCCAATCGCTATTGGCCGACAGAACTACCTCTTTTCAACGAGTATGAAAGGTGCAACAGCTAATGCGATGGCTTACACGATCATTGAAACCGCAAAGGTAAACGCAATTAATCGTAAGCAAGTAATATAAACATGTCTATTTTGATCTCGGTCTTTGAGATATACTTGAGCTATCAAAGATTAGGAGGTCAATTTTTTATGAAAGAAAATCCTATTATCGCCCAGTCTCATTGAATGATTCTCGATTAAAAGCTAATTCAGTCTCTGCAATTGAGAGGAAAACACCTGTGTGTCACTTTAAAATCAAGGATGCTGAATTGACATTCTACAATGGTGTCGATAAACATATCCTACATGCGGTTTTAGCGGAGATGTCAAAGTATGCTCGTTAATTTCACAACTGTTCAAAACATCTTCATCGTCTGTGGTCATACTGATATGCGTTGTGGGATTGACGGGTTAGCTAGTGTTGTCTCAGATAAATATAATCTAGACTTATTTCATGATGCCACCTTCTTGTTTTGTGGCAGAAAAAAGGATCGTTATAAAGCTTTATATTGGAATCGCGATGGATTTATGTTATTGTACAAGCGTATCGAAAATGGCAACCTACAATGGCCAAAAGATCAAGATGAAGTCAAGAGGTTAACCTCACAACAACTTATTTGGCTTTTGGAAGGGTTAGCCATTCAACAACCTAAAGCTATCAAATCAGCTAAAATAGGTTGCCTATATTAATAGAAATAAGATATTTTATCGAAAAATCTCTTATTTCTATTTTCATCTTTTCTAAGATTAGGTATACTAGCTCTAACGATAAACCCTTTTGAAAGTAGGCGAATTTGATGACAGAACTTGAACAAAACTTATTCTCACAAGTTAAAGACTTAACAGAACAAAACAAAGAGCTTCTAGAACAATTTCGCCAATTAACAAAAAAGATTCAGTACATGAATAAAAAGCTATTTGGTTCTTCAAGTAAGAAAACTAAAGTAACTGAGGGACAAATTTCACTATTTGATTCAGAAAATTTTTTGAAGAGACAGAGACAACTGAGGAATAAACCGTCGAAGAAATAACCTACCGACGTAAAAAACAAAAAGGAAGAAAATCTGAATTAATCAAAGACTTACCCGTTAAAGAAATTCATTTTCAATTACACGGTGATAATTGCCGATGTGATCACTATGGGAATGAAATGAAACAGATAGGAAAAAGATGAGTCGTGAAGAAGTTTGCTTTATTCCAGCTCGATTATATAAAAAGCGATACATTAGCTATACATATGCTTGTAGTTGTCATGATGAATCCATTGAAGACAAACCGATTCGTTATGCCGAGACACCAAAAGCTCCGATTCAAAGAAGCTTTGCCGGGGCCAGTGTGTTAGCTGAAGTTTTTCATCAAAAATATGTTTTAAGTATCTCTTGTTATCGACAAGTATCAGAATGGAAGCGATATGGATTGAGTTTGAGCGATAAAACTCTCTTGAATTGAATTATAATTGCTTCACATAATTGGTTATCACCGATTTACGAGCGACTTAAAGATGAGTTGATTCAAAATAAAGTCTTACATGCGGATGAAACGCCCTATCAGATCTTAAATCGAACGGATGGGAAACCAGCGACTTCTCAAGCAAGGGTTTGGTTATTCCGAACGATTAAAAATGCAGGTTATCCGATTGCTTACTATCATGTGGATCTCACACGTGAACGCGCAGTCGCAACAACGATCTTAGAAGGGTTCCAAGGATACCTTCATTGTGATGGTTATTCTGGCTATAAAAATCTTCCGAGTATTGATTTAGTGGGTCACCTGCCATTTACGAAGTAAATGTCTCCTCCACTGGTAGGGAATAGGATGTTGGGCTCACGTCAGAAGAAAGTTTTACGAGATTCCAGGAAAAAACGGTAAAGCAGAAAAATCAGTCAAGTACTGCGATTAAATCTTTCATTTTGAGAAGACCATTAAGATGCTTTCTCCTGAAGAACGACAAAAGCAACGACAACTGATCATTAAACCAGTGATCGAGAAATTTTTTGAGTGGCTAGAATCCCTCTATGCGATGAAAGGGAAACTTCAAACAGCAGTGACGTATGCCTTAAATCAAAAGGTAGAGCTTTTACGTTTTTTAGAAGATGGAAATCTTGAAGCCTCGAATAATCTAGCTGAACAAGCGATTCGTCCATTAGCTATTGGTCGCAAAAACTATCTCTTTTCAACCAGTATGAAAGGAGCGGCAGCGAATGCGATGGCTTATCCGATCATCGAAACTGCTAAAGACAATGGATTGAATCCATCAAAATATCTTAACTATTTATTTGAAAAACTACCCAATATGGACTTCATTAGAAATCCAGACATACTGGTAGACTTTTTGCCATGGGCAAAAAACGTACAAGTGATTTGTCAGTAATGATATAAAATAAAAGCTACCAACTCTGTATTTATAGTTTACAGGATTGGTAGCTTTTTTTGTATCCGTGTTATTATTACGTGCTTACTTTCTTCCTTTTAGTAACAAACATTGTTATATTTAGAATAATCAATGAAACAATTGAGATGAGTGTACCAATTTTGAATCCGGGAGAGTAGTATGTTAATTCTACTCTATTCAAACCTTCCTCCAGGTCTAATAAAAGAAAAGATAAATTTGCAGATTGAAGTTGTGAACTACTTCCATTACTGTTAGCTTCCCACCCCTGACTATACGGAATTGAAAGATAAAGATAATTCTCTTCATCTACTAAGACATCTGTTAATACTTTATTTTTATTCATTGAAATATTATCTAGACTTCTAGCATTCATCTTATCCAATTCAGTTTGATAAGATAGCATGTCCACTTCATAGAATATAAGCTCATTAATCGTATATTCAGTATCCTCATTAAGATATACTTTAATACGCGGTGTACTTGTATAACACCCGATATCTTTTAATCTAACTGAATGTGTAAAATCACCAGAGCTAACCGTATACGTGCGATCTTGATCTATAATCTCTATTTTTTTTACCTTGTTATTAGATGACAGATACATAAAAATTTCAGAAGATGAATAAGATAATGGGGTTAATGTAAATTCAATATACGGGTCTTCAATTTCTTGTGTCGTAATCTGATTATTACTTACTTCTTGTAAGTTTGTTTTAATATCTTCTATTTGAATTATCTGATAAGCAATATTTTGACTATAATTTTCAACAATATTACTATTATCAGAAACAACTACATTATTAATTAACACTAACTCTTTTTCCATTTGATTTAATGAAGTAAAAGTAGATTCTTTAATAAAGTTAGAAACTAGATAACCTCCACCTAAATAGTTTTTATTCTCATATAATGAATAATTTAACTGTTCTGCTATTAGTTCATATCCATATGGAATAGGACTCTCATTACTCAAAATTAAATATTTAACATTTAACACTTGATTTGACATTAAATTCCCTGTTAGATTAACGATTCCCGATGAATTATCATTTAAAGTTAATGTATTCAGAAATTTTAAATATAACTCATTATCTGTCGAAGTAAATGTATTCAATCCAGAATAACTATAGGTTAATGCCATATTTCTTAAACGTTCTGAGTCATTTAAATCAAAGTTTTCAAAAATTCGTTCTAAATTATTCTCCTTTATTTTATTCACATCAGAAATCAAACTTGCAACCTCATTATTTTCAAACCATTGTTCATACTGTTCTTTTGATAAATAATTTGCCGAATAATAATTGAAAATTAATGTTGTACTAATTAGCAATTCTACAATTGTCATTCCTAATATTAAATATTTTTTTCGATAATTAACCGATACATAATAAATAGTAAAAATTAAAATATTAAAAGCAACAATAACTATTCCTTTTTCTTGTAATAGAATAAGCGGATATAAAATTAAAAATACAACATAATACTTCGATATTTTATAATTCGATTTAAAAAGCAAATTGAGTATATACGCTAATATAATTAAGTTTAAAGCGATAAATCCATACATAAACCTAAAAGGAAAGCAAATAGGTTGAGCTAACCCATGAAAGACAAGATAGAGAAATGGACTAATAATCGATAAAACTTCAACAAATAAAGTTCCTCCTATCAACACCCTAATTTTATTTGGTATATTAATCTTTGAAGTAAATAGTAAGGGAAGACTGATAGTCATTAAACTTCCACTATATAATAAAGCTTGTTGAGCAAAAACAACATTAAAATCAGTACTTGTATTAAAAAAGCTTGATTTCAAAGAATTTATTAGCATAGAGAAATCTAACTTAAAGATAGTATCTAATAGCATTGTACTTTGTCCTCGTGGACTTTCTTTAATTGCCATTACGGATGGAATCAAGATAACTGCCGCTATTCCAACACCAATTAAGTAATATCCCGTCATCTTAATAAAGTATATCACCACCCCTTTAAATCTAAACTTATTTTCATATACAAAATAACTAATAAATAAGTACAAGTATACAAATATCGAAGCTGAGAAAAAGATATAATAATTACTAATTGCCGTTAAAGCAACTGCCACAATAAACAGTAAACACTTCTTATGTTGTCTAATTCGATTAATTCCTAAAAAGATTAATGGAAGTAAATATAAAATATCTAGCCACATCGGATTACTAGTGTAATGAATGAAATAGGCATTAAACGCCCAACAAAGTGAAATCAAAATACAAATCCAGCGCTCTATCTTAAAATTTTTGAGTAAACTATACATTGCTACAACTGCTATTTGTTGCTTAATAATAAAGCTTACTACGAATAAATAAGGCATTAATTCTTTATTAGAAATTAGTGCTAATATAATCATAACTGGACTCAATAAATAATACGTCATCGAACCAAAAAAATTAGCCCCTACACCTTGTCTCCAAGTCCAAAAAAGCGATTCGTTATTTTGAACAATATTCGATAATTCATTATAAAAATGTAAATATTGATTAATTCCGTCAAATGATAATAAAAATTTATTTCCTAATAAAAAATTGAATAGTGTTAACATTTGAATGATTAATGTAATGAACATAGCATATAACATTGCTTCATCTCTCCTCATATTTCTAAATGATATTGGTTAAATCAAACGATAATTTTTAAAAATTGAAACCATGAGACTAAATAATTAAAAAAAATAGAAATCCTAATACTTACATACTAGAATTTCTAGAAACACTACATATCCCTTAAATATAATAAAATAAAAAATAATATTAAACGCCTCATGATTTTATTCCTCTACTTGTTCATTGATTATACTTTTCACAATATAAGCTGGACGTTGTTTTACTTCATTATAAATACGACCGATATATTCACCTATAATTCCTAAGAATATTAATTGAACGCCTCCTAGGAATAATAAAATACAGATTAAAGACGACCATCCCGCTGTATTATTTCCAAATAATAAAGTACTTATAAACGTATAAAGTAAAAAGAGAAATGCAATGAATGCAATAATAATACCTGTATACGTCGCTAATCTTAACGGAGTATTTGAAAAAGCAGTAATTCCTTCAATAGCATAGTTAACTAACTTCATGAAGTTCCATTTAGTTTCTCCTGCACTTCTATCAACATGTTCAAATTCTATACAAACCCCATCGTATCCAATCCATTGGAATAAACCTTTTGAAAAACGATTTGTTTCTTTTAATGAGATTAAATCATTTACTGCACGTTTACTTAACAAACGATAATCACGAGCACCATCAACAAACTCTACATGACTAATAGCATTAATAATTTTATAAAAAGCATTTGCAAAGAAGCTTCGAATAGGTGGTTCTCCATCTCTATTTTTTCGACGAGTCGAAATATTATCAAATCCTTGTTCCCAGTACTTAATCATCTTAGGTAATAATTCTGGCGGATCTTGTAAATCAACATCCATAACAACAGCCGCATCAGCTTCTTTTGAATATTCTAATCCTGCTAAAATTGCAGATTCTTTTCCAAAATTTCTAGAAAAATCTATTAAAGTCACAGACTTATCTTCTTCACGTAGCTTTAATACTTCATTAACGGTTTGATCTCTAGATCCATCATTAACATATACAATTTCAAAATAATAATCTAATGATGCTACTACTTTCCTTACTTCGTTATAAAAAGTTCTTACTGTTTCTTCTTCATTATAACAAGGAACTATAATCGATATCTTTTTAGCCATTAAGTTTCCCACCTTAAATCTAATATTGTCACTTATTTAATACAAGTTACATTCCCATGACCATCTGCATTAAGACATTATATGAATATACTCCTACACCTACAACAACTAAAAAAATACTACATAAATATCTTTTTTTATTCGTGAGACTCAAATTTTCTATTAATAATAAACTTGTAATAATTAACGAAAAATAAAAGAATATATATGTTCTTGTTGAAGATGCGTATAAAGTTGGCGAAAATCCCATAATAACTCTCGCTACAAAACCTGCACCTAAAATAATATAACTTAATAATGTCATCCATGAAAACCCAAAAATAATGTAAATTGAGAATAAAATACAGACAACTACAATTAATAAAAATAAAATCACCAAATATATCTTTAAAATATTAATATCATATTTATACACTAAAATACTATCTAATAATTCAGAGTACCAAGGAAACTGTTGTTGTAATAACATACTTCCCCATCCAAAAATCAGACAAGTGATAAATGGAACACCAGAAATCAATCGCTTATACATAACTTTACATTTATTCCATACATTAATCAATAAGATACCTGTGAAAACGCTCATTAAAATATTACTTCGTAAAAAGAAATGTGATAACGTATCTAAAACGCCTAATTGTATTTTCATTGTTGTACTTAACATTTCAAAATCAGGGAACCATGTCTTAATTTCACTCGTTAAGCGATTTGCATTACCAGGACATGTTAAAATAAATAGTAGTGATGCCACAGAAATTACAAATTGAATGATGATAAATTTAGACGTTTTCTTATTCATCAGGAGATAAATCACAAATAATAAATATACACCCGTTAAAATTGCTGCCATTTGCTCGACATTTGCTGCAATTAATAAAGCTAAGCAAGAAGTAATATATTCATAGGTTCGTATCTTTTCCCCGTAGATAATTTTACTCAAAGGGATTAGTGAATACATCCCAAATGCTAATGGCCATAAATAATTTAATGTCGTGGCAATCCATCCTGCTGAATACATATGAATGAATGGATAACATAAAAATAAAGCACACAAAATAGAATTTAGATATTTTTTATTGGTTCTAATAAAGATTTTTGAAATCGAAATTACTAATAACATAATCATAAAAATATCTATAACCCGCCACAAATTCTCATGTGGAGAGATTGAAACTAATGCTGCTTCAATAATGAGTCGTGAGGCCCATTGATGATATCTTCCATTTAAAAATTCAAATAGTCCTTGATTATCTAAAATAGCCGAGAAGAAAGTATCATCTCCGGTATTTCCACCGATATATAAATGTAAAAGGAACATTAACCCTAGTAAAATTACAAATGGTAAATATTCTGATTTGATAAAGAAAATAATGTTCTTACTTATTTTTTTAACCATAAAATTCTCCCTAATTAGATTTCAATCCATATATTCGTTGGATGTAATAATAAATTATCATTATTCATATATAAAACAACTACTTCATATCGTTTACCTTTAGTTAACTCATTTAAGTTAATTGAAGCCTCAAATCCACTATTTACATAATTACACCCATCTGACGCTCCAAATTGTTGAGCAATATCTTCCCTCTTAACCATGCTAGTTGGGAGTACTAAATAATCCTCAACCAGTTCTTCCTTTAACAATATATACGAATGAAAGAAATCAATGTTCTCTCCTTCTTTAAAAACAAATCCACTTAAAAATAAGCTTTCAGAATTAATAATCTTTTCTTCTTCTAAACTAAATATAATACTATCATAATCAATACTAAGCTTCTCTATAGAACTGGCTATAAATCTTGTAACATGATGATCTCTGTAATAGATGCCCCACGTTACAAGAAGACATAAAACTAATCCTATAATTAAAAAATAACTATCTTTAAACTTCTTCACTTCGTTTATCCACCCTATCTTTTTTCATTTAGACTCTGTTTTAAATAAGTTTTGATGATTGCACCCGCTAATTTTAAGCAATTGGTCGATAATTAAATTGTCTAAATCGTTGTTATCAGCAGGATTTGAGTTAACTATCAATATTCTTTTAAAACACAGTGTTCATTTAAAAAAGTATTTTACAATATAATATTTTATCATACACTACTATCTTTTTCAAATTTATCATTGTCTATTAATAGCTCAACTTTTGCACAACGAAAAGCCTAATCACCTCTTGATGTAATTAGATAAAGTTATCATCCAATTATCTAGTTGACCTTTAACACAAGCTGTGTTAATTGTAATTTCTCTTTCACCTTGACTAATAGTTTCTTGCACAATATTTAAAAGTCCTAAACATGACAATCTTGAAGCCTCTAATAATCTGCCTGAACAAGCGATGCGTCCATTAGCGATTGGTCGTAAAAACTGTCTCTTTTCAATCAGTATAAAAGGAGCTACTGCGAATGCGATAGCCTATACTATCATCCAAACCGCAAAATCTAATGGCGTCCTAGCACTGAACATAGTGAACCATCTATCGCTACTAATAAATGGCAATTATTCCATCGGAATATCTAAACTACTTATCCTAAAAAAACCAAATATGGACTTTATCAGAAATCCAGATATGCTAGTAGATTTTTTACCATGGAGAAAAACGTCCAAGAGATTTGTCAGTAACGATATAAAGTAATAGCTACCAACGGCTGTACCTTTAGTTCAAAGGATTAGTAGTTTTTTTGTACCCGTATTATTATTACGTACTTACGGAATAATAATCGGATTTTCTTTCATAAAAAGATGGATCTCCTTAATTTTGATAGCTCCAGTATAGCTCAAAATGAGGGATTGAAATAAACATGTTTATATTATTCTCTTACAAAAGACCTAAGTTCCTCCCTCACTTCTTAATCATAGGGTCTGTTTTAAAATTGAAACTATCAATCTTTATTAATGAAGTTTTTATTGATATTCAGCTAGATACACTTATTTTAAGTGAATATCAACTATCTTCTAAAACAGAACCTAATCATAAAAAATAAAACTCGTAGAAGCTACACACAAATACTGGTGTATTTCCTACGAGTCTTATAGTACTAAAAGACTACTTCATAAACTCACAAAAATTGTGAAACAGTCTTTCTTTATATTAGGCGATGAAGTTTAACATGTCTTGGATTGATTTTGATCCGAATGTTACTTTTTCATCGTTAACGATCATACATGGTACTGACATGACTTTATGTTTTGTTTTTAATTCTGGGAAGTTGGCGATGTCTAACATCTCAGCTTCTACGTTAGGGTTTTCGATGGCGATACGTTGTGCACCAACAACGACGTCTGGACATAAGTGGCATGATAATGAAACAGCTACTTTGATGTTAACTTTTTTATCAATCGCTTGAATCGCTTCTAAAACTGACGCATCTAAGGCTTGTCCTGGTCCAGCTAAGTTATAGATGGCTAATAAGAATGAGTTTAACTCATGTCCACCAGGTACCCCGTGGAATTTAACTCCAGCGTAGTTTCCATCTTTATCAATTAAAGCAACAACTGGGAATTTGTCAGCATTTACTTTTGCTTCTAATGCTGCATCTTCACCTTTTGTTTTAACAACGGCCTCTAATTTATCACCTAAGTTAGCGATATCGATGACTAAGTCACGTAATTCAATTGATTTCTCGTTTGTTGGATCAACAATTGTCACTAATGTCACGTTGTTTTCCATACGTCCAAGTACTGTTGCGATTTGTCCACGTAAGGCATCATTTAATAACGCAGAGCGTCCACCTTGTGCCACTTGTTGTGCTTGTGGTGCAGACTCAGCAGCTGATTTTGGTTGTGGTGTTTCTTCGATTTCTTCTTCAACAATTCCTAAACGTTCTTTTTCATGAGCCACATATTTTTCAGCTTCTAATGAAGCGATGGCTCCATCAGCGACTGCTGTAACAACTTGGCGCAATACTTTCGGACGTAAATCTCCTGCTGCATAGACCCCTTCAACACTTGTGTGCATGTTTTCATCAGTGATGATGTATCCCCATTTATCCATATCAACTAAACCGTTAAATACTTTCGTTTGTGGCACGTATCCTGCGAAGATGAAGATACCGAATGTTTCGTCTTCAGCTGCCACGTGTTCAAATGTTTCTTGTGTTTGGTTGTTAATGAACTTCACACGACGTAATAATTCATCTCCTGTTGCCTCAACGATTTCAGTGTTGAATTTAACTTCGATTTTTTGATGAGCTAACACTTTATCAGCGATTGTTTTTGCACATGTGAATTCTGGCTCACGAGCGATAACTGTTACTTTACGAGCGAAACGAGTTAAGAAGATTGCTTCTTCAGCTGCCGCGAATCCTGCACCGATGACAAATACTTCTAATCCTGTGTAGAATTCTCCGTCACATGTTGCACAGTAAGCGACTCCACGTCCACGGTATTCAGCTTCACCTGGGAATCCTAAAGTACGAGGTGTTGCCCCTGTTGCGATAATTACTGAACGAGTTTCATAATCACCGTTTGTTGTTTTTAAAACTTTGATCTCACCTTCTAATTTAGCTTCTAATACTTCAGCTTGAGCAAATTTTACTCCGAAGTCTTCCGCTTGAAGATGCATCTCTTCCATTAATTTAGGACCTGTCGTGTGACGAACACCTGGATAGTTCACAATCTCATTTGTTGTTTTAGCTTGTCCCCCCACAGAACCTTGCTCTAACACTAATGTTTTCATTTTAGCGCGTCCTGAATAAATCCCAGCAGACATCCCTGCTGCTCCTCCACCAATCACAATGACATCATAAATAGTTTTCATCTTAACTTCCTCCTTATATCAATGAAATAAAAAGTTCACAACAACCTTTATTCCCTGCTGACTTAGTTATGCATAGCAATCAAAGGACCTCTAATGATATCCTTTCATGACACATCCATAACTTTCCTTATTATACTATATAAGAATAAGGATAAACTATCTAAAATTAACAGTCTAATCCTTATTCTTATATTAAATGCTTTAAAAATTATCTAGGATAAATATATTGACTTTATAACCACTAAAAATCTAGAGCCCCTTTAGTGGGAGATACATTTACTTCGTAAATGATAGGGCCCCACGAACAAACTACCCACTGCTTTTTAAACATCTATTCGTTAAGAATTTAGATAGCCTTATCCTTTAGGGCCGCCTTATACTTAATCCAGCTTCAAGCAGCAGTTTCTAATTCCCCTACCTATTGAGGAAAGATGCTAACGCATCGCAGGGAACCCATAAAGTCAACTTGAACCAGGTGGCATACTCCAATCCAGTTTCGTTGAGCAGATGCTCTATGAAGTTTCACGCTCACAAATCTTGATAATCAAGATGTGCGAGCGTTTCAACCCCTACGATCATCTAAGCGCTCAACTCAACTCTTTATACAATCTAGTTTCGAGTTGCAGTCTCTCTATAAAGTCTAAAACTGTCTAGCGACTCCTTAAGGAGTCACTATCAGTTTCGACGACTTTTACGAGCAAACTAATCGCAACTCTCAACCTTTTATATTATAATTTCCCTACTAAGTCTAAGCTTGGTGTTAATGTTTCTTGTCCTGGTTTCCATTTTGCTGGACAGACTTGGTCACCGTGTGCTGCAACGAATTGTGCGGCTTGTACTTTACGTAATAATTCATCTGCGTCACGTCCGATTCCATTGTCATGGATTTCGTATGCTTTGATGACACCTTCTGGATTGACAACAAAGCTTCCTCGTAACGCCATTCCTTCTTCTTCAATCATCACATCAAATCCACGAGTTAATTTTCCAGTTGGATCGGCTAACATTGGATACTTGATTTTTCCGATTGTTTCTGATGCATCTGCCCATGCTTTATGTACGAAGTGTGTATCTGTTGAGACTGAATAAACTTCACATCCAATTTCTTTGAATTGTTCGTATTTATCTGCTAAATCTCCTAATTCAGTTGGACAAACGAATGTGAAGTCCGCTGGATAGAATACATAGACTGCCCATTTTCCTTTTGCAGCTTCTGCTGTAAATTCTTTAAAATCTCCAGCTTGATAACCTTGAACTTTATAATCAACAACATGAGTACCAATTAATGACATGTTAATTCCTCCTTATTAATTTTATAAGTAGTAATCATTACTGATATTATTATAGATTTGAATCTTAATAATGTCAATGGTATTTATAAATTTTTTTAGCTTCATCAGCAAATATATTATTTACTTCTTAAAATAAACTTATACGAAATAAAGCAGACGATGAGCTGATAAATGTTACTTTTATTGAACTCTTCATTTCATAAAAAAAGTGGGAATCTCTCACTTATAATTCAGTGATACTACCATCATCTCCGACAAAAAGAAGCAGGACAATTCCGTCTCCACCTTCTTTTTCTTGTAAGACTTTTGATTTTAAAGCCACATAATAACCAATTTGATCATCTCCATAATGCTCGTGATTATCGTCGTACATATAAATAATATCCTCATCATCTGTCCCATAACGCTCCATCGCAAGTGCGACCGCATCGACAGCTGTAAATGTATGATGATGTGTCCCATCTTCACTGACTTCAACTTCACTCAAAACTTCTTTTAATTCATTAATTCGGATGAGTTGTTCCTCAGTTCCAACAGGTCCATTTAATTCAGATAAAAATCCATTTAAGGCGACTTTCGCCGCATGTAATTCTTCTACCCCAACTAACATTTCGATATAAGTAATTTCTTCTTCAATTGTTGAATGACTTAAAGATTTTCCAACGGCTTGTGTTATCTCATCTAAACTTGTCGGTTGGATTCCTGCCTCTTCTTGAATCTCTAAATCATTGGTACATGCCATTAAACTCATCGATGACAATAACATCAGGAATACTTTCGATAGACTCCGTTTCATGTTACTCCTCCATTTCTTGTTTTAAGCTAATTAACTCCTCTATTTCACTTTCAAACATTTTTAGTGTCCCCATTCGTTTTTCAATCAAGCGAATCAACTCTATGATCTCTTTCATCTCCCGACTTTCTAAGGTACCACTCGCTAATTCTTTTACCTCGCTAAGTTTACCTTTAATGTATGCAACGGCCTCTTCTTTTACAAAGCTTGGCTCACTGTCAATTAAGTTTAAATCGGTCCATGCTAGTAATAAGTCATCAAATAACGTTAAGTCATCATATTCTAACATGTTTAAAAAGGCCTCTCCCTGCTCATACCAAATCTCATAACTTTTATTTGAACTTTCATCACTTGCAAGCTTTAATAAACCAACTGCCCGTTCATAAGACTTGTCTTCAAATGCATCTTTTGCTTCTTTAATCATCTGATTCGCTATTTTATTTCCACATCCAGCTAATAGCAAACAACAAAAAAGTAATAGATATCGTCTCATTAAACCACCACCCTCGATAATACGAGAATATCACAAGACCAAATCAGAAATTTGCCATATCAGCACCAAAAAAATGGACTACTTCTGTCTTCTTTTAGCCAAGTTCGCTGCAATCGCCAACGCTTTACAAACCTCCTTTTAGAAAGACAAAAAAAGATGTAACCTCTTGTAGATTACATCTTTTGATGACACCATTTGTTATGATCTTGAAAAAATTATCAGTTTTTTATTTTAATCATCTAAAAATAAAATGGACTCAAATCAATAAGTGCTTAGCATCTAAGATGACAAAAATGAAAATTTTTGTTGAACTATCTTAATCAATATAAAACTTATCTTTTCCGTTCTTTTTAGCAATATAAAGTCGTTGATCGGCAGCTACATATAATTGATTAAAAGTATTAATTTCACTAGTCACTTTGGCACTTCCTATACTAATTGAAAGACCACAGCTTTCATAATACAGTTTAAATGTCTTTCGAATACGTTCAATTAATTGTGTTAATTTCGTTTCAAGGTGTTGTTTTGTCATATTACTTGGTAAAAATACAACAAATTCATCCCCTCCTAATCGCCCAACGATATCTTTTTCCCTAAATTCCGATTTAATCGCTTTAGCAAATAATTGCAGGACATAATCACCTTCCATATGACCTTTGGTGTCGTTAATCACTTTAAAATTATCTAAATCAAATAATAATAAAATCCCTACTTGATTAGTTGCTAAATAAGTGCTGACCATTTCATAAACTGCTAGTTTATTAAGCAATCCCGTTAAATAATCGGTTCGTGCCAACCGTCTAGATTCATCTAATTCACACATCATATTCTGGCGTTCTAAAATCGTTGGTGTTACATCCTGAATGACACCATACCATTCATTTGCATCATCAAACATTGTTATTTTAACGTATTTAGAATTGGGTAATTCATAAATATCTTGGTGCGATTCTAAAGGATTTTGTTTTAAAGTCGATAAAAATGCTCTAAATTTCTGACAATCACCTTTGATTTCATTAAAGGATTCCTGATCCAAGTTTAAGATATCACACGTGTTTTCTGTAATAAAAATTTGGTTTAAGTTTCCAATGTATTCAAATAAAACGATTGGTAATTTAGTGACATCAATAATATGAATTAATTTATAGTTAAATGTCTTAATCATCTTAACACTTTGATTAATAGAATTTGCTATCTGTGATAATTCATAACTACTCACCTCTCCTATTTCAATATCAAACTCACCCTTTTTGAATTCATTTAACGTTTGTAAAATTTGTTCAATATCTTGAATCAATTTTTTATTAATTAGATAATTGATCAGTTTGATAACTAAAATGACCAATAACAAAGTAATCAAAGTCATAAATCCTATTAACCAAGCGATTTTACTATAAATGATTTGACTACTACTAGCGGCAATAAGAAGTAAATCATCATAGGCTTGAGTGACTAAATAATAAGTATCATTTCCAATTTTTAACCATTTTCCATCAGTGGAAGATTTCAATGACTCTAGTTGATCTTTAAAACTAACTGAATTGCCCTCATAAGCAGCTGAATGACCAATTAAATCACCCGTATGACTATTTAATGCAAACAATAAATGACCTTCTATCATAGGTAATCTACTTAAAACAGTCCTAATGGATGCCTGATTCCAATAGCCTTTTAACCCCTCTGGACCAATTGAAATTTGAATAAAACCACAATGAGCTCGACATTTAACCCCAATATAACTGCTCTCTTCTTGATCAACTGTATTTTTTTGCATCTCTTGAACGTAACTTGCAGTTTCATCAGTTGAATCAATTAAAAAGAGAAATTCACGCGCCTGTGAAGAGGTATGGAAATCAAATCCTAACCGATTCTCGACGGAAGAGCCTATAATAATCCCCTCTTCACTAACGACTTCAAGCGCATCTACCGAAAGCGTATTAGCAATAGAAACTAATTTTTCTTGATTTTCAATAATATCCGGATTTTCAAATACCATTTCTTCAAAGGCCCGCGCTCTAATTAAATAATCTTGTTTTATTAGTTCTTCAAATTCTTCTAATTCGTTGTGTCTTTCATCTAATACGGATGTCGTTTGTAAAATCAAATGGTCTAACAGGCCTCGTTGTTGGTTCATCATCACATAAAATTCAAACATACTATAAATTAAAATTAGAAATCCTCCACTAACGGATAACACAATTAACATATATCTTCGAAAAATATCCTTTATTTTTTTCATTTTTCAAGCCTCCGCTAGATTTAAAGATATCAGTCCGGATAAATTTTTCATGGTCGAAAAACTTCTAACTCTTCCCCTACCAGGGATAGAAGGCTAAGAGCTTCGCGACTTAGCGTAGGGAACCCACTAGCGTTGTTCTTCTTATCGAGAAGACAAACGTATTGGGATAAGTTCGAATAAATGAAAAACATTTCCGTTTCTATAGATCATATTCTTTTTTTACTTGTTAGATTAATAAAATAAGCTATATTAAACTATCTTTAAATGTAAATTCAATCATGTAAAAGCTGTCGTCTACTTAAATCACCTTCTACAATTATAGTTTACCATTGCTAAATTAGAAATAAAAATTTCCTTTCATCACTCATGTTATTTTAAAGATTACCTTCTAGTGATTAGGAAAACGTTATTTAGAGATGACTTATAAATCAAAGATTTGCTCAATTGATAATGGTTTATTATAATAATTCCCCTGAACATAAAGCTTTTCATTTTTAATCTGAGAAATGATTTGATGCTGAACCGAGTGTTCTACACCGTCTAGGATGACCGATTGATTTTTAATCAATGCGAGTTTATAAATCAATAAGACCACTTCCTCTTTAAGTGAATCAATCCCAATTCCTTCAATAAAAAGTTTATCTATCTTAATGATATCCACGTCTAATTGATGTAAAAGATCTAAGTTAGCATATTCTTTTCCAAATTCATCCATTGATATGATAAAACCAGCATGCTTTAATAGCTGAATATGATTCATAATCGTTTCTAAATCATCCAATTTCAATCGTTCGACTAATTCTAAACATATTTTATTCATTCCTAAGTTAGATTGATTTAACTTTTTAATAACGCCTTTTACAAATTGTTGATTTTCAATATCATCAAATAAGCAATTAACTGAAATATAAAATGGTTGCTCTCTTACACAACGGCAGGTTTTTAACATATGATAATCTTTAATTACCTGATCAATAATCCAAAAAGAAACATAAGATGACATTCCGTATTTCTCTATGTTAGACATCATTTTCATAGGTGAAATCATCTGTTGATTTTTACCGCGTAACCTCAATAAACTTTCAAATCCTATGATTTGATTAGTTTTTGGATGATAAATGGGTTGATACTCAAGAAAATATCGACGTGCCATTAAATCTTTTTTTATTTGATTTCTCATAAACTTTCGTTTTAACGACGGGGAAATCACTAATAAAGGTGTAAATAAAGCGAAACCTACGATGATTTCATTCCAATAATCATCCCCTTCTATTGAATTACCAAAATATTCTTCTAATAATAATGTAATCGGATATTCTCCTTGTTTCATGAATTCCTCAATAACCCGATCAATCTCCTCGATAATCAACTCACTATTTTCATTTCCTGCAATATATACATCTTGTCCATTAAATTCATAAACCAAATAATAATCAGAAGCTTTTATCAGGTTATCGACATATAAATCGATTTCTTTTTCTTCTAATTTCTTAACTAATGTGTGGTAATCTTTTTCATAATAGACAGTGACTTCAATTTGATTAGCTTTTAAAATCTCTAACACCTTGTTTGCATTAGAATCTCCTCTCACTAATCCTAGTTTCAAATCTTTTCGTTCTTTTAGTTGGTTAAGACTTACTTCCTCAAGACTAAATAATCCAAAAATCTCCTTATTCGTCCAATTATGATTAAAAATAAATTGGTCTTTGAATTGGTTATTCATTGAAATCCCTAACATTAAATCAAGATCGCCAGAAACTAATTGATTCATGCCTTCCGATAACGGTAAGACAATGAATTCATAATCGAATGATAACTCATCTTCGAATAACTTCATTAAATCATAATAATATCCTTCCATCTCTCCTTCTTCGTTCACCATACAGTATGGCTCATACTCATAAACGCCTATTTTAACAAGATCAACCTCTTGTGCTTTAACAGAATGTAAAAAAATGAAAAAACTACCAATTAAACATCCTATGATTTTCTTTTTAATAACTAATCCCTCCTACTAGCGATAGCACCTTCAATCATAAACAACAATGACATAGGGAGAGCGAAATAGTTTTCACATCCTAAGAAGCAAGCTGAGTTGATGAGTCTTGTTATTAAAAAGACTAACCAAAATCCCGCTAAAAGATTTTCAACGATGAAAAACTATCCCCTACTTAGATATCAATTAATTTAATTTCCTGTTTAAATAAGGGCTTGTAATAATAATAGCCCTGAACATGAATAAAGTCATAATGATGTTGTTGAATCGCTTGAATCTGTGTTTTAGTCTCTACCCCTTCTAGCACAACCATTTTATTTTTTATTTGTGAAACCCTAAAGATAAATTCAATCATCTCATTCTTAACAGGGTCTTCTTCAATTCCCTCGATTAAAAATTTATCTACTTTGATAATATTGGTATCTAGGCTTAATAATAAATCAAGATTTGAATATTCAGCACCGAAATCATCCATCGCAATTTTAAATCCTGCCTGCTTTAATAGTGCCAAATTCTTAGCGACTCTAGGCATTTGATTCACTTTGACCCGCTCAATGATCTCTAAACAAATTTTATTTGGTCCTAAATTCGATTGCTGTAATATTTTTTGAGCTTGACGAATAAAACGACGATTTTCAATTTCACTTAAGGAAACATTAATGGAAATATAAAACTCACGATTTTTTACACAATCATACGCTTTAATTTCATCATAATCTTGAATAGCTTTTTTTAAAATCCAAAGAGATATCTCTAAAAGCATCCCGTTTTCTTCGATTTCTGGAATAAACTGAAAAGGAGGAATCAGTTGCTTTTGATCATTATACAACCTTAATAAGCCCTCAAATCCCCGAATTTTCTCACTGTTTAGATGAACAATCGGTTGGTATTGTAAAAGATAACGTTCTTTTTTCATATTCAATCGAATTTTTTGTTTAATCTTAAATCTTTTCCATATAACAATTAAAAACGGACTAACTAAAAGTAATAAAACTAACAACCATGCTGCTAAACATCGCAACACCTGAGCGTTAACCTCTTCGGTTTCACTAAAATAACTAGCATACAGGTGTTCGATTGGATGATCTTCCCTCGTATAAAGTGTCGCGAGGGCATCATCTAGTTGATAGATTAATGATTTTTGTTCATTACTTGTCACGATAAAGACTTGATCACCTGTCATTTCATAAATTTTATCATATCCGGGTCTATCTAATTGGCTATAATGTGGAATAACATCCACTTTACCTGATTCAAATGATTGTTCAAGTTCTTTCCAACTTTTAACTAAATAAGGTTCAACACTGATTCCCATGACTGAAAAAAGATCTAAAATGGTCTCTGTACTATGGCTACCTTCAATTAACCCAATCGTTTTCCCATTTAAATGCTCGATAGACGTCATGCCGGATAAAGGATTCGTGTAAAAACCAAATACTTCCTCTCCAATCGATCGTTGACTATAATTCATTTGGTTCAATCGATCAGAAACTAAAGAAATACCAAACATCAAATCGATTTGTCCCTCTTTTAGCTGCTGTAATCCATCTGAAAAATCTGTGATAACATACTCATAACTAAAAGGTAGGACCTCTTGAATCAATAGTAGTAAATCGTGATAATACCCCTTTATATTTCCTGACTCATCGATATCATAATATGGACTCGTCTCGTAAAGACCGATTTTCACTTTATCATCTTGCGCTTGTACTTTAAACGATATCGGTTGGATTAGTCCAATACTGATAATAAATCCAATCATTAATTTACCTATTAATCGCATCGTCTCCCTCCTATATTGCCCCATCTCTCATTTAAGCTTCATCGTTGACTCCTAATAAAAATCTTATTAAAAATAAAAATTTCTTATACCTATCTATTATATAAATAGAAATGTATTTCACATTTTCTAATTCATCTCAGTACGTTAGTCTTTTTGATAGTAAGACAGACTATCGTCCAGGGGTCACCTACCATGCGCAGCATGTCTCCTCCTTTGGTAGGGAACGGGTCACCTGCCATGCACAGCATGTCTCCTCCTTTGGTAGGGAACAGGTCAGCTACCATTTTCTAGGGAAATTTATCTACCGTTAGTAGGGCTTAAAAGTTTTCCGATATGAAAAACTTATCTGGACTTATATATATAATACCTCCCGAAGTAGGATGGCAAGATCTCGTATTTAGCATCTGACACAGATTATGGATAACTTCTCCTTATACTGAAAAAGTCTTCATGAGCCTTAAGTTTTTACTTGCTCTTTAACTTGACTGGTTTTGATTCGGATACCATTCATTAAGGTAAAGATAGTCATCCTTTTTTTAAATTCATCACTCCTTCTCATCTGGATTCTTCCATACTATTATGAAGCTATGGATTTAAAACCATGAATCAAAAAACTCATCAATACATAATTTTACATAAATTAACACACCACTTCTTCTAAAAATACCACCAACATATACCAAAATCAATAGTAAAAAAATATTTTTTTCTTATCATCTGATTTACTATTTACAAAGCAAAAAAATTTTAAATCTAATGAACCAGACTGAGTGATTGGATTCAGATGATAGAAAGACTGACACTAATGGCGTTAAAAATTTATCACCACTTATATATCAAGAGAGAAATAGAGTAAGCGGGTAATATAAACCTGTCTATTTTGACCTCCAACTTTGAGCTAAAATGAAGCTATCAAAGAAAAGGAGGTCAATTTTTTTATGAAAGAAAATCCGATCATTGTTCCTGTTCAGTTAAATCAACCTGCCTCTGATCAGCCCTATACTGATACCCCTTCATGTTACTTCAAAATAAACGATGCTGAAGCGACGTTTTATAATGGAGTTGATAAACATATCTTACATGCCGTTTTAGCGGAGATGTCTAAACATGCTCGTTAATTTCTCGAATGTTCAAAACATATTCATTCCCTACCAGTGGAGGAGATATTTACTTCGTAAATGGTAGGTGACCCATCGTTTGTGGTCACACAGATATGCGCTGTGGCATTGATGGACTAGCAGGTATCATCACAGACAAGTATAATCTTGATTTATTTAACGATGCCCTTTTCCTATTTTGTGGACGAAAAAAAGACCGATTCAAAGCCCTTTATTGGGATAAAGACGGTTTTATCTTATTATATAAACGGATTGAGAAGGGTAACCTTCAATGGCCACGAAACCAAGAAGAAGTCAAAAAATTAACGAGTCAGGAGCTTCGTTGGCTACTTGAAGGCTTATCTATCCAACAACCTAAAGCCATTAAACCAGCTCAAACAGGATGTCTGATTTAAATCATTATAAAATGGTAATAAAACCTGTATTTTCTATTTGATTTTGGGCATACTAAGCCTAACATGAATCATTTAGAAAAAGAGGTGGCACCGTTGAGTACGTTTGAATCGAAACTAATCAAAGAAAATCAGAACCTATTAAAAAAATTGGATCAACAAACTCAACGAATCACTGAACAAGATCAACAAATTAAACAATTAACTGAACAGGTTGAATTTTTAACAAAAAAGCTTTATGGATCCTCAAGCGAGAAAACTAAAATTGATCCAAATCAACTCTCACTTTTTGAGGATCCTCATTTAGAAAACCACGAAACAAAGACTGAACCCACAGAAGAAATCACGTATCGTCGACGTAAGGCATCCGGTCGTAAAGCCGAGTTAACCAAAGATTTACCCGTTGAAGAAATTCACTGTGAGTTACATGGTGAAGATTGCCAATGTGAGTCTTGTGGTGAAAAGATGAAACCGATAGGAAAGAAAATTATTCGTGAAGAGGTTTGTTTTATCCCAGCCAAGTTATATAAAAAAGTGTACTATTCACACGCTTATAAGTGTGATTGTGGTGATGATTTCTATGAACCACAGCCCATTCAATGTGCCGAAGTCCCTAAAGGACCGATCCAAAGGAGCTTAGCTGGGCCTAGTGTTCTAGCCTGGATGATTCATCAAAAGTATGAATTAAGCCTCCCCCTTTATCGTCAAGAGAAAGAATGGAAGACGTATGGTTTAGAATTAAGTCGACGCACCATGGCGAACCGGATGATCAAAGTCGCCAATGATTGGTTACGCCCAATTTATGATTCTTTCGCTAAGCTCATCGTAAAGGAAGAAGTTCTTCATGCCGATGAAACGTACTATCAAGTACTAAATCGAATGGATGGACGTGACGCAACCTCTCAAGCACGAATCTGGTTAATTCAAACAGGTAAAGAATGCGAAACACCTATCGTTTATTATCACGCAGATTTAACTCGTGCAAGAGTCGTCGCGGAGCAATTACTCGATGGACTTAAAGGCTACCTGCATTGTGATGGGTATTCCGGATATAAGAACTTACCGAATATTGAATGAGTGGGTCACCTGCCATTTACGAAGTAAATGTCTCCTCCACTGGTAGGGAATGGGGTGTTGGGCTCATGCACGCCGCAAATTTAAGGATGTGCCAGGAAAGAATGGAAAAGCGAAACAAGCCATTGACTACTGTAACCAAATTTTTAAGATTGAACGAGAACTTCAGGAATTATCGCCTGAGGAGCGTTATGAGCAACGTCAGTTACAGGTCAAGCCAGTGATTGAGGCTTTTTATGACTTTCTAGGGAGCTTCATCCCCATGAAAGGTAAGTTACAAACTGCGGTTCACTATGTTTTAAATCAAAAGAAAGAACTGATGGCATTTTTGAAAGATGGACGATTAGAAGCATCGAATAATCGTGCCGAACGTGCCATCAAAACCGTGGTGATTGGACGGAAAAATTACTTATTTTCAACAAGCTTATCAGGGGCTGAAGCCAATGCGATTATCTATAGTGTGATTGAAACAGCGAAAGAGCACGGCTTAAATGTTTATAAATATTTAACTTATTTATTTGAACACCTACCAAATGTTGAGTTTTTAATGAAACCAAAGCTCTTGGAGGACTTTTTACCATGGGCAAAAAATGTTCAAGAACATTGTAAAGGAATCTAAAAGAAAAGAGATCTCATCTGTAATTCCAGTATACAGGTGAGGTCTCCTTTTTTCTATACGTGTTATTATTACCCGCTTACGATTAATTTAAGCATCTGTCTACTTTGCAAAAAATATAAGAAATCAAACAGCCTAAAACCTTCATCAAAATAAAAAAACTAGCCGAAGCTAGTTTTTCATATATTTTTGATACAGTTTGACCCAATAAGGGATTAAAAAGATGATTCCGAGTCCTGTAGCTAGTAATCCAGAAATCATCAACGTCTTAAACCAGTTTTCAATGAGTAGTGCGATACTTTCTTGTAAGTAGCTGACTTGAATGGCGATATGGTGATAAAAGCCAGATTGAATGCCGCTAAAGAAAACAATAAAAATAATTAAACCACCTGCCATTATCCCATAACCACTGTATAATAGTCCGATCTCAATTTTTTTACGGCGCTTGTGGTGGCGACTTCGTGGTGATAATAAGACCAATACCCCCACTAACAATAGCACAATTCCAGCTAATACCCCTGCCATCAGTTTTAAATTCATCTCGCTAATCAAACTCGTGAGTTTTTGAAGGCCTGTCATTTGAGTCAATTGATCAAAGTCAACTAATCGAAGATTCCCTTTCACGATTTGCACCACATTTTGTTTCATTAACTCGACCTCTTGTTTCAAATCCTCATCTAAATAATAGTGATTATCTCTAAAAAATGTCCCAATACGCTCATCAAAGCGGGCCTCATAAGTCGTTAAATCAAGTGCTTTAATTTGCGGCTGTGCCCCATTTAACCATGACAAAACGGCGTACACGTCACCCATCACGATTTCTTTCACTTCCTCAAGCTTAATAAATTCTCGCATGCTTTGACGCTCAATATTATTTAACAGCATCACATCATCGATACTGCCTTGAATATTCTCTTTCATCGATTGATAAACATTCGCTTCTTCCATCACTGAAAGATACGTTTCTGGCATTAAGAATTGGGGAAGACTACTTAGTAGACAAAATGCCATGATGACAAACATCAAGCCTAAACTCAATAGCACACTTATCAATTTTTGAATCAGTTTCATTTTTATACCTCGTTTTACTTAATCTGAACTAAATCTGCGACAACGATATAGCGCTCCGGAGTCGCGCCCCATTTAATAAAAGGATAACACGTATACATCGTTAAACGTTCTTCCTCCGTTGGAACAGTTGGAGTCACATCATCAGGCGTTGTAATATAAATATCAGATACTTGATACTCATACGTTCCGTAATCCGTTTGAACAAAGACGCGATCGCCTAACGTCACATCTTTTAATGGATAAAAGGCCGTTTCTCGATGCCCAGATAAGACGACATTCCCACCTTCACCAGGCAACAAACTTCCGACATAATGGCCAACCCCTTCACGAAGCTGAGCATTGCCTTCTCCTTGTAAAATTGGAACCTCTAAATTCACACTTGGAATGCTTAACGTCGCAAACGGATCTCCAATCTTCGGTAAATACATCGATTGGTTATTAATCATAAACTCAGTTTGGGCAACTTCTACATTTGGATCATAAAAAATAAGCGAACTAAACGTCATCGCTTGCCCAATCATTCCCCATAATGGAACTAACATCATCGTTGCACCAATAACCATCAAAAAAAGAGGGATTACCAAGGTAATCCCAAGCTTTTTAAGAAAGTATCGGCGCTTCTCTTTTTTTGTTTTCACGCCTACTTCACCTTCTTATCTCTCATCTTGCATATGGCGATGTGATACAACCATTAAACCAGCTGCTAACACCACAAGTCCTGCCCCTGCCATCATTACTGCTGGCAATTCAAATCCAGTATCATTTAAACTACTATCTGGCATTGGATTCACTGATCCATTACCTGTAGGATTTGTTCCTAATACTGTTTCAACTGTTGTTTCAATGATCGCTTCAACGACTTTAATCATATCTCCATCAAAGTTTTGTAAAACATCTGCAATATCTGGTGCTGATAACGTTAAAATTTGTTGCCCATTCGTTGAAACTAACGTAATTGTATCTACACCATTCACAATATCATACTTTAATACTAATCCAACTTTTGAAGCTGCTTGTTTCGCTAACCCCATTAAATGACTTTTTTCAGTATCCGATAACTTCGTTAAATCCGTACGTCCATCAATTAAGGCATACGCTTGTTTTACGACACCTTCAAGTTCTACTTTTTGTGCATCTGTTAAATCAATGGATTGAAGATACGTCACTAACTGATTCGCACTATCTGAAGGAACTCCTAAAGACACTAACTTATCACGTAACTCCGCTGCACTCGCATCAGCGATCACATTAAATGAGCCAAATAATAAAGTTGCCGCTAAAGCGACTGTCGCTAATTTTTTCATCTCTTTCACCTCTGTCAATCATCATATTATAAAAACTACCTAATTATACCACGTTATATCCACTATTTTCAAAAAAATGAACCAAAATCTATTACCAAATGGTAGTTTTTGTCTTATTACACAAATTTACCCCTAGTAACACAGCCACACCAAACAATCCACCACAAAAATCAAGCACTACATCACTAACACTCGACGTTCTGAAAACAAAGGATTGGAAATATTCATCTAATACCGCACACAATAAAACAACAAATAAAGAATAAATCCCTTGATTCCATAAGCTCACGTTAAATGATCTGAACATCAATAACAGTAAGACAGCTAACATGAAATACTCTGTGAAATGGGCTGCTTTTCGAACGAAGTAACTTAGATTTTTTTGCAATTGAACTTTCGAATGAATGGGTAATTGAGAAGAAGGCGTAGCCTCACTTCTTTCGATGAGATTCTCTAAAATAAGCTCCTCTTTCTTTTTAAACGTCTCTTCCCACCAATCAATCATTCGCATCATTTGAGTCACAACACGATCACTTTTATCCATCGATACCTCTCCAACCTGCATCCCTTGATAAAAAATAAAACATATCCATCCCACGACTAAAATAATCCAAACTCTTTTCATAACTTCTCCTTTTTCATCCTATTCACATTTAAATTACCATATTTCACTGATAATCGTAACCCTAAAAAGGAATTAGTTGGAATTAAAATAGATTACTTAATTAAATAGGAGACTATATCTAGCCTCCTATCATTTGAAATCGCCACTCATTATAAGTAACACCTTTCCAGAGTTAACATCTTGCCTTTAATGTATAAAAGATACCATCTAATCATCTTACCTATATCCCATCATTCTCTTTCTAATCTAATTCTATAATAGTTTGATGAATATCCTGAACCAATTGATAAATGAAACCAATATACTGATTAATTTTTTCTTCTGTTAGTTCTGATCCCAAAGAGTTAATAGATTCTTGATCTTGATGGGCTAATCGATTCCGAAGCGAACGAAGTTTCTCGATAAGGTCAGATACTCCAAAATCAGATTCTGTCTTTAACACTAATTCATTAAATTTTTTTGACTTAAGCCCTACTGCTTCTAACTGATTTTTAATTTTTCCATAACTTGTAAAACTCTTATACTGATTTATACTCGTAATCACTTCATCTAACCAATCTGATGACTCTGGATTTTGAATGGCTAACTCAACTGATTGCATAGGAATTAGTAACTCTTTATACTGTTTTGTCTTAGTCTGATTCCCATTAAATTTTTGTATGATACAATACTTTACAATATCATGAATATATAAATCTAATGCACTCATTAATAATATAATTTGACTCTGTCGAATCTCTAGTGTAGACTGACCATGTGCTGATAGAAATTGAATAATTTCATCTTTTTGTCTAACAACTTCAATACTACTATTAAATTGTTTAAGAATGTGTTTTTCTTGCTCATTTCTAATGACAACTTTCTTTTTATCACGATTTGGCTGTGTTTGATGTAAAGATAAATCACGCATCTATTCTCTCCCTATTTTAAAAAGAATGTATTATTATGAAGAAATGGAATACTTCCATACTTGCCTGCAATATAACCTTTTTCTATATTCTCATCTTTTCTAACATTTTTTAATTGTGCTAACGAATAAAAATCACTAAACTGATTATTAGTCTTTTCAACAAACCATATCTGATCGCGCCTAAATAAATCTAAATTTAATAAATTCGTATCGTGGGTTGTAAAAATCAATTGCGCCCCCTTTTTATTAATAACTGGATTTAAAAATAATTGAATTAAGTGAACAACTAAATTCGGATGAAGGCTCGTTTCTAGTTCATCAAAAACTAAAACTTCACCATTCCTCAAAATCTCTAAGAGAGGTCCTCCTAATTCAAATAATTTATTAATTCCTAATGACTCTTCTGACAAACTAATATCCATATGAGGATATTTAAACACTACATCTGATTTTTTAAATTCTTTTCCATTTAAAAAACTTTTTAATTCCTCTGGCAGGTTAGATGGTAAATCTTCATTCAATAGCATCATCAAGTGATTATTAATTTCAATATCTTGAATATTAATCCCTAATGTTTGAAGAAATTGAAGAAATTCTTCTTTGAATTCTGAATCTTTTTCTATATTTTGTAACGTATATTCAAACCAATTATCATTACGAAAGCCTTGATAGACAACTAGCTTTTGACGAATATAATGAAATACTTTTAACACCTCTTCAATATTACACCATGAAGCAGCTGATGATAAAAAGAGACGATTCTCCTTCATCTTACTTTCTGCAATTTCAGACAGGACTTTTTTAAAATTTGCTCCGTATGTATACGTCTGATGTTCACGATCAAAGATCTTTGCTTGGCGCCCATTTGGAAAATAGTATAGATACTCGTCCATAATCTCTTTATTAGTTAAGCTTACACCATAAACATAGCGTACTCCATCTTCTAAAAATTGAATTTCAAATGAAGAAGGTAACCCCTCTTGACTCATTTTATGCGGATAATAAGGTAAAACATCTTGATATTGTAAATTCACACTCGTACTAACAATATGACTTAAATAATCAATAGCATTAATTAAATTAGTTTTACCTGCCCCATTTGCCCCATATATCGCACAAACTGGATTTATCCTTAATTTTGAATCACCCAATAAATACTTTGAATGTGTTTCATCTTTTGTTGCTAGCATCGAAAAAACAATCGCTTCTTTTATCGAACGATAATTCGCACACTTAAATTGAATCAACATGAATTCTAGCACCTCTCCTCCACTTATCTCCGTCTATTATACCCTATTAATCATCATTTTAAACTCCATTTTTGAGAAAAAACTTCAAAATCGAAGATTAAATATCCATAAAAATTAATTCTCGAATATCTTTACTCAATATTTTCTTAGATATGAACCACAAAAGCATTGTAGCTAACTCTATATCTATTACAACATATTTGAAGGATACCGTTCTGAGCCAACTAGGAAAACCCAATTTTACAACATAATCTACAAAATTATTCATATCCCTATCACCTCTGACATAAACTGTACTAATGTAAAGATACGAGGAGGATTTTATGGATACACCAACTTTTAAGGCCACTATCTACTATATTCATCCTGAACTCATCAATCAATTAAATACAACATTTAAAAGGAAAAACTTCTATCATAAAATTATGACATTACCTAGGAAAGGTTATCATAATCCAGATTACAGACAAAAAATGAACAACTTACAACAAAAACTATGGAATGACGTATTATTACAATTAAAAGATGGCTCATCACCAAAATTGGTTCTTGATTTTTTAAAAATATTTTCTCATTTAAAATGATGTTTAAATTACACGGAGAATAGCCAATTTTAAGAATTGAATGAATAGTTTCAATAGAAAGAAATTGTCAAGCGCCATTTCTGGTGAAGACTCTAAAAGATTTATTTGAAGTCGATTCTGTCTATCAAATTGAAGATCCCTATAAAGATTACATTGAAAAATTTATAACGAAATACTATGAACCAGCTGAAGACTTGAAAAAGGAAATCGAATTAGAAGCTCCTACTGTATTCAAAGCACATTTAATTGCTCGAAACAACACTCTATCCGAACGAGAAGAACAACTCAATACATTTACAAATGGTGTTAAAATCAGAATTAGGACATCTCTCGAAAGAGAAGCAATCAAAATAAACCGTGAAAGTAAAATATTAATTGACCCTCATCAACAAGAATTTACCGTTCCAAATCAGGAGAATCTACCTCAAATTAAATTTACACTGGAATTTAAATAAGCAGCAAACTAGCTCTTAATATTTTATTAGGAGAATTTGCAACTAATTAAATCTCATTTTAAAAGCCAGTCCGAACGGATTGGCTTTCATATTATTTTATCTCTTATTCAGTTTCAACAATTTATATCTTTAACAATATTTCTTTTATAAATAACATGTTACTAAATAATTTTTAACAGCTTTTTCCCATTAAAAATTTTATTATCAAAAATGGCACGAACGACATACTCACCATCAAAAATTCGTTTTTCCACTTCAATTCCCTCAAATAACTCTTTTGCATATGATGCTTTTATTTCGACTATTTTATTTTCCTGATCAATTAATCTAATTTTTCGTCTCCCATCAATTTTAATGTCTTCTAACTTCGTTCCTACTTCATAAATAATTTCATTAGCTTTACATTTTTCAATAAATGCTTTAAGTCCTTCAGAGTAGCAATCTTTCACCTCATCTAAAGACGAAGATAAATTCTCTCCAGAGTGAGCTCCGGCACATACAAATCCAAATTTTTGATCTGGAAAACAAAACTCACAATCACAACATTTCCCTGCCATAAATACTCTCCTCCTGATTACCTATAGTTCTATTCTAATTAGATCATTATCTCTCAAAAAATCTTTTATAATCTATATATAGAATCTAATTTTTTCATATTTTATCCAGATATCACATAGAAATAACTTAAACCTATTATCTGAAAAGTTATTTAAAAATTATGAATTGTCAAATACAAAAACTACATACCTTGTGAGTATGTAGCTTAGAACCTACTGGTGCTAGACCAATCTTATTAGTATTATATGCAAATAATAAACATTGGTGTGGTTCTATTTTTATTTTCTCCGATTAATTCTAGCTTATTCAAATACCTTTAAAATTAGAACAAAAAACACATACCTTGTGAGTATGTGCTCTTACTTTACTGGCGTATGTCTAGACATAGCCTATCTTCATTACTGATTTGTATCAAGATGGTACAAAATCTATCTTGATTAAATTATATTATTTCTCTCAAGTTGTGTCAATCACTAATTATTACTTTTTAAGTTCTCTTTTTAAATTTGCAAGTTCTAGGTTTATTTGTTTAATCAGTTGTTCTTGATTAGTGATAGTATTTTGTAAATCTGTAATTTCTTTCTCTTTTTGAGCAATAATAGATTTCTGATTAGAAATCACATCTTTTAATTTTTCAAGTAACTCATCCTTTTTAGGAATATACTTTTTTAAAATAATATTATCAATCTCATTTAAGAGATTTTCTCGCAATTTGAATCGTTTTTTATTAAGTATGCGATATTTACTTACGCGAGTTATTTGGTCCACCTGTATTACAGAATCCTTCTTAAATAGATAAAGATTTTTCTTTTTAGTAGTAGTGTTCGATTTTTGAGCAAACACTTCAAATTCATGTATAATAGGCTTTCCCGTCGACTTGTCTTTTGTTGCAGCCGTAATAGGAGCTACAATAACCCAATCTTCGTTATTGTCATATAAGACAACACAAGGATGAGGGTAACGTATTTCAGTTCCAATATTACAAGTTCCTAAATCTACTAAAGAAATAATATCTCCACGGCTATAATTATAATAATTATTATTTAACTGCTTATATTCATTTTGTATCCAAAGATCATGAATATGAGCATAATTTACAGTTCGTTCTAAATTACCTTGACTGAGCATTATATTCGTATGAGCAAATACATTTTGTATTTCATGCAATGCTTCTATCGAAACAGAGGTAGACTGATTTTTATTGTATTTATTTTTTAGAGTATTTCGTAAATCATTGATTAAATAGCTCATTCAAAAACCCCTATAAAAATTATATTTACTACATAGAAATTATTATAACACACATCTTATAGATGATGTTGTGAAGCGAACAAACTTTCTAAAAAATTCATAAATTTATAGTTTATAATATCGAAAATACTATCCTTATCTAACGCTACTTCCCACTTATGATGTAAGCAGATTCATGTTAGTCACTTTCTTATAAGATGGCTTTACAACTAATTTAATCTCACCTTAAAAGCCACCCATTCGGGGTGGCTCTCGACTTATTTCATCTCTTTTTCAACGACTTCTAATAATCGACGTAAGCATGTAATAATAGCACGGATATAAAAATAGCTACCAATTCTGAAAACTATAAATACAGTGTTGGTAGCTATTATTTTATATTGTTACTGACAAAGTTCTTGGACTGTTTTAGCCCATGGCAAAACCCCTACCAGTATGTCTGGATTTCTAATAAAATCCAGATTTTGTAGCTTTTCAAATAAATAATTCAGGATTAAGAAATTCCTTTACTTTTTAATTTTTTATTGATGTAATGTAAAATAATTCCTACATACTCTGTGTATTTGCCTTCCTGATTTAATTTTTCAAACTTGTCCTTAGATTTTAATAAGTAAGGTATAGTATCTTTTCCTCCTTTTCCTTCATGGTATAAATGTTTCTTAAATTCATCTAGTACCGCTTTTCTATTAGTAACTAAATATCCGTGATAACAATTTAAATTCAAGTGTACATTTAAATCGTTATCAATTCTAGAATCACTAGATTTAATAATTCCTTGAGGAGTATAACTAATAGTTTCAATATGCGTACTATTTTGAGGGTTCAAGTACAGGGTAGCGTTTTGTTTTTTCGTATCACATGTCGCTAAATGACTAGGAGATCCTTCATTTCCTCTACAAACAATCATTAAATTAGAGTATTGTAATTGATTAGTACTATTTCTAGGTTGATAATGTTCAATCTTAGTATCTTTATAATCATTAATACGCTTCATACAATAAGCACAGATATAGCCCTGCTCTTTTAACAACTCAGTCCTTAATGAATCCTTATCTGCAGTCGATAATTCTTCAAAAATAGATTCTTTTCTATATTTTTTTAAGAATGCAGGAACAGGCCCCTTTTTTATCTCAATCATTTCTCCCCTACATCTCCTCTAATTCTAACGTAATCTTCGAACTTATGACTTCTTCATCATTACTTCCAAGAATATCTTCTAACTCATTCAGTATTTTTCGTGCATCCTCTAGTTTTGATTCTTCAATATAATCAGAAAAAGATTTCAATTTATCTAATATCTCTTTTGGCCTACTTTCTACAAGCATAATTTCTCTTAAAATCGAATCTACATCCCTTCCATATGTTTTATTCATAGGGGGATAAACTTGATGATTATTCAACATGAGAATATTCTCTCTAGGTACATGACTTAAAACACTTGGGGAATGAGTGGTAAATAAAAATTGTACATTAGGGAAGATTTCTCTCAAATCATGAATAATTTTTTTTTGCCATGCAGGATGTAAGTGCATATCAATTTCATCAATTAAAATAATTCCTGGGGTTTCATTCACCTTCTCTAAAAGTTGAGGATTTAATAGTGCCATACGATAAGCAATATCAGCTACGACTCCAAGTATACCTTTAATCCCGTCACTCAACAAACGAGTGGGAAGAATCTCTCTACTTCCGTCCTTTCTCTCCATATAAATTTCTAAATCCTTTGTCTTCACATTAAACCTAAATTCAACATCTTCTAAATCTAGGCCAATACTTTGATAACATCTTTTCAAAGCGTCTTTTACCGCTTCTAATTCCGCTATCTTACTTCCTTCTTGTAATTGAAGATAGGTCATTTCCTCAAACCATTTTAACATTAGTTTTTCATTAGCAGCTGCAGATAAACAATCTATATACCCATTCTGTCTTGCTAACCTTATAGCTGTATCTTTATTTTTTTTTTGTTTTTTTTGCATCCATAACCGTGCGGTTCCGTAATAAGAGACAATTGGTAAAATAATATTTTGATTTCCATGCATTAATTCTTCATTAAGTTGCAAAGCATAATTTTTTATTTGCTTTGTTCCGCTAACCGTCGTATTTCCACCTTGTCTATTTAAACTTCTAACCCAGAAAACGTTATCTCCATCAATATTTGCTCCCATTTCAATTGAAACAGGAAACTGTTGTTGGGGATCAATTCTGCTTCCAACTTCATAATACTTATAGTGAGCATCTTCATTATGAATACTATTCCCAGAAATATTACTAAATTCTGCAATATAACTTCCTAACCCTATAGAAATAGCTTCTAAAATAGAGCTTTTTCCAGCTCCATTTACGCCAACTAAAACAGTATAATCCTCATTAAAATCTATTTTTAACTCTTCAAAACATCTAAAATTCTTTATCTTAAGACTCTTTACTTTCATCAAACTCTCCAACTTTCCATTTCAAACTATTTCTAACATATCATTTCGATTCTAAATATATCAGCAAATATATTATTGGAATTTATTACATTTCTATATTCAATAATACTTCGATTAAATTATCCTAATTAAGAAATAAATAATCAACCTTTCATAATCGTTAGCTATTCTTTAAGTATCTACTTAATTGTAACCTATTCAAAGAGACAGGTCGATATAAAATTCTTTTTTCTATCTATTTTCTGACATAAAAAATCGACCACAAACTTTAAGCTATAACATAGCCTAAAATTAATGATCGATATAGACACCTTTATATTATCTGTTAACCTTTAACACCATCTGTACACGTGAAAAGTTGACAGAATTGAATAATCTAAAAACTTAGAGAGAGTAAAAATCTTATCCATAAGCACGTACTATTACAATCTGTCAATCAGAGAAACTTAAAAAGCAAAACACCTAAAAGTGGTCTGCTCCTTAATATCCACTCAACTAAGCTAACTCTTTTTCAACGACTTCTAATAAACGACTCACGTAGCTTTCACATAATTTTTCTGTTTGTGCTTCGACCATGACACGAACGAGTGGTTCTGTTCCAGATGGACGAACTAAGACTCGACCTTTACCGTTCATTTCGGCTTCAATGTTTACGATTTCTTCTAAAATCTTAACATTCGTCATCATGGCCATTTTATCTTCTACACGTAAGTTTTTCAGTAATTGAGGGTACTTCGGCATTTCTTTTGCAAGCTCAGCTAATGATTGCCCTTTTTCAACCACGATGTTTGCTAATTGCACGGCACTTAACATTCCATCTCCTGTTGTTCCATGATCTGTTATGAGTAGATCAATATTTTACATTCTACACATCATGATTAAACACTTCATTCCTTTTAAATGAAGACTAACTATAGAATCCGTAACATTTTTGTTCCAAAAATGACGGATACTAACATAAGAAGATTAAGTGTCCTGATTGTTCTCCACCAAAGTTACACCACATGGGTGTCAAGTTGTTCTAATTTTCATCTAGTGAAAATAGAACAACTATGATAGCCATTACCTAACATTTCTTCTGTTTTAAATAATGTTTGGATTTTTATATAATCTTCATCAGAAATAAACACTATCTCTTCTGTTAACTAAACCAACTATAGTCGCAGTAAAATTTTCGTTCCACAAAAATTACGGCGACTAACATAACACATAACGGTCTCCAACTTTTGTTTGAACACTCTGTAATCCATGCGCTTCAACAGCATTGTAGCACCGCAAGGGTATCAAGTTATTCTAGCTTTCATAAAACGAAAGTAGAATAGCTATGAAATCCTAAGTTACTCATCACGGTTGAAACAACTGTTCCATGATTCAATAACCCTTTTTCATTTAAGTAACGCCCGACAATGAACATGATGTAATCTCCATCGATGATGGCTCCTGTATGATCAACCGCAATTAAACGGTCAGCATCGCCATCAAAAGCGCACCACAAGGGCATCAAGTTGTTCTAGCCTTCATACAGTAAAGGCAGAACAGCTATGAAATCCTAAATGCGCTTCCTGCTTCACAACTTCCGTAGCTAACATTTCTGGATGAGTTGATCCACATGATTCATTAATATTAACTCCATCTGGTTGATGATAAATACTAACGACTTCTGCGCCTAAGTCTTTAAATAGCTGAGGAGCTAATGTGGAACTTGCACCGAAAGGCACTAAGTTATTCTAGACACTCTCTTTGTTCGTGTAGAATAGCTATTGCCCCATTGGCACAATCTAAGACAACTTTTAATCCTGTTAATTTGTTAGAAATCGTCGTTTCTAAATGTTCAACGTATTCTTTAGCACCTAGATGATAGTCTTCGACACGACCGATTTCGCCTCCAACTGGGCGTGGTAATTCATCCATCACATCCAGTAAAGCTTCAATTTCTTCTTCCTGGGCATCACTTAATTTATACCCATTATGACTAAAGATTTTGATTCCGTTATCTTGCACAGGGTTATGTGAGGCAGAAATCATGATTCCAGCTTGAACATCTAAGTTTTTCGTTAAATAAGCCACTCCCGGTGTTGTAATGACACCAAGTTTTAACACATCAACTCCTGATGAAATCAGACCAGCCATTAAGGCCGACTCTAACATTTCACCTGAAATACGAGTATCTCGCCCAATCAATACTTTCGGACGTTCACATAAACTTTTTAATTGATACCCTAAAATACGTCCTAACTTTAAAGTGAATTCAGGTGTTAACTCTGTATTGGCAACACCACGAACTCCATCTGTTCCAAAATATTTTCCCATATCTTTATCCTCTATCCTTTTAATCTATCTAATTCTACTATTCCACCGTCACTGACTTCGCTAAGTTACGTGGTTTATCGATATCGAATCCACGATGTAACGCTGCATAGTAAGAAATTAATTGAGTTGGAACTACTGTTACTAATGGTGTTAATAATGGATGAACATCATCAATCACAATTTGATCCGTTTCAGAACTTAATGAACGTAATGAAATAATCACAGTATTAGCTCCACGCGCTTTAACTTCTTTTACATTTGAACGTGTATTTAAATTCACTGATTCTTGAGAAACAATCGCAATCACTGGTGTTCCTTTTTCAATTAAGGCAATCGTTCCATGCTTTAACTCACCAGCTGCGAATCCTTCTGTTTGAATATAAGAAATTTCTTTTAATTTTAACGCCGCTTCTAAGGCCACATAGTAATCCACATGGCGCCCGATATAGAAACAGTTACGTTGTGTTAAATAATCTTTCGCAATGGCATCGTATTGCTCTTTATGGTCTGTAATACTTTCCATCACATTAGCAACGATCGCTAATTCACGAGATAAATCTAAATCTGTTTTTCCAGCCACTTTAGCTGCTAAAACGGCTTGAACCGCAACTTGAGCTGTGTAAGCTTTTGTTGAAGCTACTGCAATCTCAGGTCCTGCATATAATAATAACGTGTGATCCGCTTCACGAGATAACGTTAAACCTGGTACGTTTGTAATCGTTAATGATGGATATCCTAATTGTTTAATTTTAACTAATACGGCACGGCTATCTGCGGTTTCTCCTGATTGAGAAATGAAGATGAATAATGGTTTTTTACTAATCACTGGTGTATTATAAACGAACTCTGATGAAATGTGAACTTCAGTTGGAATTCCAGCTAATTGTTCAAACATTTGCTTTCCAACGAATCCAGCATGCATACTCGTTCCTGCTGCAATGATATATAAACGATCCGCTTCCTTCACGGCCTTCACGATTTCTTGATCAATTTTAATGTCCCCATCTTCGAAGTGTTTATAGTATTCTAATAATTAACAGGGATGCATTTGAAAAGTTAACATCTCTTTTGTAAAATTATCCATATCAACTAGAGATATGGAGGAGATAGGAGTGCTAACTTTGGAGAAGAAAGAAAAAATGATTCGTTTATATCTAAAAGGTCTATCTTATACCGACATTGCTAAAGAGATAGGAATGACTCGACAAACGGTTAGTAAATATATTAAGCAATATGAGAAGGATCAACAAGAATTAGAATTAGCTACGACCGCTGAAGAAAAAGAACAGATTATTATCCGTTCATCTGCTAAGCCTAAGTACGATAGTAGTAAACGTCAACGTATTAAATTAACACCTGATGTTGAGTCAATGATTGATTCTTGCTTAGAAGAAAATAAACAAAAGATTCAACAGGGGAAACGGAAACTCATCATGAAAAATACAGATATTTATGAATGGCTGATTTCGAAAAATATTGATATTAGCTATCGTTCAGTTTGTGCTTATGTTTCTAAACAAGCCCAACGTTCAAAAGAGGCATTTATTAGGCAAGTTTATGAGCCTGGACAAGTGGCTGAATTTGATTGGGGAGATGTTACTCTTTATATTGAGGAATTGGGTGCTGAGCGACGATTTAAAATTGGAGTGTTTGACTTAAAATATAGTGATAAGAGATTTGCTTACCTTTATTCACATGAAAATACGGAAGCTTTTCTTGATATTCACACTCGCTTCTTTGAAGAAATCAAAGGGGTTCCGACTGAAATCGTCTATGACAATGCACGTGTTCAAGTGAAACATCTAGCTGGTAGAGAAAAACAACCCACTGAGGTGGTTAAAAAATTAATGAATTATTACGGTTATATTCCCCGATACACCAATCCTTACAGTGGTCATGAAAAAGGTCATGTGGAGCGTTCTGTTGAATTAATTCGACGAAAAGCTTATAGTAAGTCTCACCATTTCAAAACAATTGCAGATGCTGTTACTGCACTTTTAGAAGCAACTCACCGTGAAAATCAAAAAATAAAACAACGAACGAACCAATCTGCAGAAACTGTATTTGCACAAGAACAGAAGAATTTACTTCCATATAGGTTACCCTTGGATACTTATTTAACCTCTACCTATAAAGTGAATAAATATAGTTTTATTCATGTCGATTCCAATTTTTATTCTGTTCCGGATTACTTAGTAGGAAAAGAGGTGACTGTCCGTAAAAACATTAACCAGATTAAAGTTTATTTCGATGATCGATTTTTATTTAAGGCTAACCGATTAATCGGACGTCACCAATATCATATAGATATTCATCACTATTTAGCGACATTAAAAAAGAAGCCCGGGGCAATTGCGCATAGCTTGGCTCTCAAACAAGCTACTCCCTGGCTTCAAAACATATTCCAAACTTATTATAACACAAATCCACGAGACTTTATCTATCTATTAACAATAATTGAGCAGAACTCTCTTGAAACGGTTCAGTTTGCGATTGAATCTTTAAAACGACAAGGGTTACCGATTCAAAATCATCACATCATCAATTACTTATTGAATTTAAACCCTAGTCAGTTCAATACCAAAGATTTAATTGAAGCCCCTATTGAACAAGCTTGTTATCATCAATTATCTGAAATTAGTTCAATGTATAGTCAAGGAGAAAACTCATGGATCAATTAATTAAAACTTACACCAAACATTTACGCTTACCTTATATTCATCAAAATTTGTCTTTTCATTTAGAACAAGCTCGGTTAGAAAATCAATCCTATGAAGAGTTCTTACTGAATCTTTTTCAATATGAGGTTGAACTTAGACAACAGAATGGGGTTAATACGCGTATAAGAGCTGCTAAATTTCCATATCTAAAACATTTAGAGGAATTAGAGGTCGCTGCTTTACCATTAGAGGCTCAAAAACATTATCAAACATTAAAAAGCTTAGAATTTATTGAAAAGAAACAAAATGTCATACTAGCAGGTAACCCTGGAACTGGTAAAAGTCATACGGTCATTGGACTTGGAATTAAAGCCTGTCAAGCTGGATATCATGTGTATTTTGCGCATGTTCCGACTTTAATTATTGAGTTAAAAGAAGCAAAAAATGAACGTGTCCTACAACGTTTAAAAAAGAAGTTTGATAAATATCATCTCGTTATTTTAGATGAGCTTGGTTATATCTCGTTTGATAAAGAAGGCGCAGAGCTGCTCTTTAACTTTATCTCTACTCGATGTGAAAAAGCATCAACAATGTTTACGACTAACTTGCCCTTTTCAAGATGGAATGAAATCTTCCATGATCCGATTATCACAGCGGCCATGGTTGATCGCATTACCCATCAATCTTATGTGATTAACATGAATGGAACAAGCTATCGTCTACAACAATCAAAAAAATTCTTAGAAAATCATGAAAGTTAAAAATTAAATTTCAATTAAGTTAACTTTTCACTTGCAATATACACGAAGTATTGCTCCACGATACGACGAATCACGTAAGGTTGCTCATCAATTTCTTTTAACATGTAGTGAGGATATGTTCCCTTTTCGATATCAGAAGCATCTAACTCAGCTGTGAATGGATCACGTTTAACTGTCACTCCTAATAAGTTATAGATCGTTACCCCTTCACGTGTTAACTTAATGAACTCTTCATCTTCGATTTCAACGAATTGATTGGTACATTGTAACATGGCCATCGCATCAGATCCAATCATATTGAACCCGTCACCTAAACCAATTAACATGGGTGATTTATTTTTAGCTGCATATAGCACTTCAGGATTATTAGCATCAATAACTCCCAATGCATAAGAACCGTGTAATAAACTCATCACATGACGAATCGCTAATTCCACATCTTCTTTTTCTGTTTTAAGAAACAAACTAACACTGTGATTCTATATCAAATTGTAAACAAAAAAACGTTATTAATTTATATAGACTATAGACTCAGTAAAATTTTCTATCGAAAATTACTGAGTCTAACATAACACAAAGTGCTCAATTAATGCTGCAATAACTTCTGTATCTGTATCTGAAATGAAGTTGTAATTTGGCAAGAATTCTTGGCGTAATTCTAACTCATTTTCAATAACCCCATTGTGAACAATCGTAAAACGACCTGTACTTGATTGATGAGGGTGTGAGTTACGTTGATTTGGTGCTCCATGAGTTGCCCTACGTGTATGTCCAATTCCTACTGTTGATAAAACAGATTCATCAACAACAGTACGTAAGTGAGCAATACGCCCTTTATCCTTAAAAATATGAACTCCTGCTTCATTCACAACAGCGATCCCTGCTGAATCATATCCACGGTACTCTAATTTTTCTAATCCATTTAATAAAATATCTTTAACATCTTGCCCACCAATATATCCAACAATACCACACATAAATAAATCTCTCCTGTTTTATTACGTACTGTAATTCCTATCTTATTTTCTGAAAAAGAAACAAGAACTTTATTTAAAACTCTTGCTCTTTGGTTATTCATAAACTTGTAATATATTCTAATGCCCACAATTTCTCTATTCAAAGTTTCTTTATCCTAAATTTTAGTTCATTTTATATGCTTAATACCTCTCTATTTATAGACTACTTTCTTCACTAATCTTTTCCCTTTAATTAATGCTCCATATCCTTTTCCTTTAACTCTCTGCAATAAAGTAGGTTTAATACATTTTTCAATTGCCTCTTGTAACCCCACACCTTGTTCTAATAAATCGAAAAATTGTTGTCTCTTTGGTTGTATTGGAGCATGTCTAACAATTGAGGGGTTACATTTCGTCGCATAATCAAAATCAGATTCTAACACCTGCAAATTAGTACTTATTTTATCAAAAATATCTTTTCCTTTTTGACTATGAACAAAAATCAATGAAATCCCTTTTTCATCTGTAAACTCAGGATGAATTCCACTAACACCCCAGTAATCCCCTAACGTTATATCAGCAGTCGTATGAGGCTTTTTGAATTCACATTCAAAGCATGAAGGTCTTAAATAAATATCTTTTATAAAACCTTTCATATATATATTATTACTTCCTAATTCTTGCTTAACTCTACCATTCTCAAACTCTGCCTTAAAAGAGTACGAACTCCATCCTGTATCTTTATTTCTAAATGATAGACTTTTTAATTTCGATTGATATTCATTTTCTAAATCGTTAAGATACCTTTTATAAACCATTGGACTTGGCACACCGTGACAGGCAATATCTACCCGTATTAAATTAGGATATTCTTTGCTTAAATAACCACTTAGCCCCTCTATTTGACAAGGAGTCCCTGAAAACATAACAAGTCGTCCCTGATTTAAGAAAGTTCTAACTTGTTTATACGTTTCCCCAATTTTACTTTGAACATATTTAGAACTCCTAAATTGAGAACATTCCCCTAACGTCTCTACATAGGTATGACGGACTTCAAATTGAGCATTATACGATGCTCCAAAAACAACACCTTCATGATTTATCACATATTCACATAATAAAGAGAAGACACCACCAGAAGAACTCTCTTTTCGAACTTCATTGTTTTTATTTTTGCAAGCATACGTTAATAGATTAAACACCTCTTTTTTCTGCGGAACCTCTAAGATTGGACAAACTTTTTCACATAGATGACAGTCAATACAAAGATTCTTATCGACTTTAGGATACCAAAATCCCTCCTGATCAGTTTCCATACTAATACAAGATTTGGGACAGATATTTGTACATCCATGACATCCACAACATTTACCTTTATCTATGATTTCAATCATACAGTTACCCTCCTTAACTTTCTTCCAATCATCTTAATCGGTCCTATAAATAATTCTTTCTCACTATTGTTCATTCCTAATAACCACATTAGAGGAACAAAAATCACAGTAAAGGTCATCCCGGTGAAAAGAACATCTATTATTCCATTTAATGAAACTATTTTGTTTATAGCTAACATAATTCCAAGACTTATCACAACTGGAATACTAAGTTTTGAAATTTCTAACCAAAACTTAGGGATATTAATATGAATTTTCTTATAATAATAGATATTAATGATAATAATATTACCAATCACCATTGAAATCCCTGTAGCCAAGGCACATCCTACACCACCGTACATTTTAGCTAGAGGAATACTTGTAATCACATTCAATATTGCAATGATAATATAAACTGTCGATCTAAAATGATGCATATTTTTAGCTTGTAAAATAGTTATTCCTAAGTTTTGAATTAATGGAATAGTTAATGGAATCATAACTAAAAGTGCAATGAAATATGACTGTTCATAACCATCTCCTGCCCAAATAGCAATAAACTCTTTTCCAACTAACACAAATCCACTTAAAATAAATGATAAAATAATAAATTGGATTCTTCCTGTTCTAATGAACAAATTAGATAATTCCTCACGAGATACATTCTTTGTTACCATCTTTGTCACTTTTGGCAAAAAGACTCCAGAAATAGCAGTCGAAAAATTCATATAATATTGATTGAATGTCGATCCAATCGAATAAACAGCAACGGCTACAGTTCCTCTTACTGAACCTAAAATAAATTGATCAGTAGACCAATAAATCTTATCTACAATCATATTTAAGAAAATAAAAAATGAATATCCCATAATTTCTTTTAAAACTGAAAAATCCATTTTATTAAATTTAACTTTTATCTTTAAAACTTTAAAACAGTAATAAAGATTTACCCAAATAAAAATCAAATTTAAACAAGTTGAAGCAACTGTCATCCCAAGTGACTTATATCCCAATAATAATAATGGAATCATCACAAATGGATTTAAGACTTGCCTTACAAGCCCCACTAATTTAGGAAAAACAAATTGCTCATGAGCCGTAATAATGGCTCCAAAAATTCCAAAGGGGAATGAAATAGCTAAATTAAATATCATTAATGCCATCATGAATCGAATTCGAGTCATTTCATCGTTTGTTAAACTACTTGAGAAAAATAAGTGAGTATTCATAACTAAAAAGCTCCCAGCTAGAATAACCAATACAGCTAAAATACTATAAATGACAATAAACATTCCATAAAGGTTTGATTCACCATCTTTGTCTTCTAATGCCTTATATTTAGCTGTATAACGAATGACGGCATTTCCAATACCAAAATCTAATACGCCTAAATAACCGATAATCGAATTTGATAGATTATATAACCCATATTCTGATTGCCCTAATAAACGCAACATAATAGGTGTATATAATATTGAAATAACATTTCCTATTCCTAAAGAAAAATAAGATAATATAGCACCTATCTTCAATTGATTATTACTTTTCATAAAATTTACTCCTTTATGAAATACCATATAATGTCTATTAAATCTTTTAATTAAGATTCATTTCTCTCTGAGGTTTCTCTGACTTTATATCATACTTTTTTACAACTCTCATAGAAATCAATAATTTTATTCGTCCATACTGTTTCACTATATTTTTGTATGATAATATTTTTTGGATCTATTAATACCTTCTCAGTGGGTTTACAATTTAGCATAACTTTAATTTTTCTCACCAAACTTGAAACATTTTCATTTTCAAAAAAATCAACAGATGGAATTTCTTTTGCCCATTGAACTCCCTCTACATCACTACTCAAACAAGGAATCTTACAATAAATTGCTTCTGCTAAAGCATATGAAAAAGTTTCTTTTCTACTAGCTGAAATAAAAAGATCGGCCATAGAATAATATTCTTTCATATTATCTGTGGTATCCAGGAGGATTACCCATTCAGGTATATATCCAATTTTATCTATTAAATAATTTTCCTTGCATATTATCGCTAAATATACATTTAAATTATCTGCATTTATTTTTTCAATAGCCGAGAAAAGAATATCTGCACCTTTCCTATGCCAATCTCCTATAAATGAAAATATTATTGGTTTATTATAGGAGTTAATATAAGGAGATTGTGAGTCTAATCTTTTGGTATTTATTCCATTAATTATTGTCACGCTCTTTTCTTTATCTATATATTTCTTATTAAGGAATTCACTCCTTATTTCTTCAGCCGTAAAAATAGATAATGTTTTATCTTTTAAATACCACATATTTTTTTTTACATTATAAACTGCATATAGTTTCTTATGGATAGGTAAATTAGATATATCAAAATTATTATGTCTATGACATATTTTTATTACGTTAGACGAAGAGGCTTTCACCATAGGAACATCATATCCATCAAAATGTGAATGAATTATATCAGGATTCTCCTTATTAAATATCTTCTTCAACTCTTCAATAATTTTTGATGTATTTTTCCTATTAACTTCTTCAACAAAATAAATTTTATATCTATTCCCCAATTCTTTACACCATTGAAAATTTCTTGCTTTTTTAGGAAAAATATAAATATATTATCCATTTTTTTGATGAATTTTTGTGGATAAATTTTCAGATAATGTAATAAACGATCCTTTGAAAGGAGCACAATAATTACTAATTTGAATTATTTTCATTTTATTCCCCTCACTCTTCTTATCTCTAAATATTTAAATCAACAAATACTATTAAAGTATATATATACATGGCGAAATATAATTCATGGTTTTTCTATATTCCATCTATAACAAGAAAATTTTAGAAAGAACTTATATCAAAACATTCTCTATGTTAAGATTCCTGTTCAAATTATGTTAAAAACTTTTGGCCTTATATATAGGTGTCGATATGTTTTTCATATCGTAAAAAATTTTAATTGGGCTATAGGAGGCCTTACTACTAAATTATTTTGATAACTAATCCCACTGATAAAAACGTAAAATACATTTAGTTCCTAATTTAATATTTCTCACTACTTTAACTGAATAAAATTTTCAAAAAAAGTTTCATTGACTTTTTCTAAAGTATAAGAGAAAACTTGACTTTTTACAAAGTCAAGTTTCTTAATAAGATTTCTTTTTTCCGCCATAAATATAACAATTCTTGCTTCGCATACTTAAACCCTTCTAATATAATCTCAATATCATCAATTGAAATAATAGAAGAAATCTGTTTAAAATATTTATGCCTATTAACTTCTGGCACCCCATCTTCATGATTAAGATCTTTACTAAGTATCCATTTTTATAAAATTGTTCAAGCATTGAGTAGGGATTTTTTCATATTAAAATTCCACTTTATTAAATCGTTTGTAATAACTTAATCTAAGTCTGTGTATCCCCCTCTACTAATAACACAATAATATTTATTATATTATTGAAGTAAACTATCAATTATATTTATACTTTCATAAGCTTTTTCTTTATATTGTGGCATTATGAAGTTTAGATGATTTCTTAATTCATCTTCTCTATCAATAAAATTCATAACTGTTTTAATTAACTGATTCTCACTTTCAAGATCTTGTACTGGTAATATTAATCCACTGCAATCGCCAAATAAATCTTTAGCAATTCCTCTAGCTTTAATACTGTAGCCAATAACTAATGTTGGAACACAAGTTGAATAAGCTGCTATGGTTGCATGAGTTCTAGCACCAATAAATAGATTACACTTTGAAATAATGTATTTAAGTTCTTTTGCATTATAATCATTACCAACCAAAGTAACTCTACTAGATTTAAATTTTTCAAATAAAGGTTTTAATGCTTCAATATCTGTTGAAACGTGACAGATAAGAGCAATTTTAAGTTCAGTATTATCAAGAATATATTGAATCAAACTTTCTGTCGTCTTTTTCACTATTCCTGGTTTCTTTTCATATTCCATAATTAGAGGGCTTATATTTAATCCAAGTATTTTGCCGCTATTCCAAAAATCAGATAATTCTACTTTCTCAGGATCCATTGTAAAAGCTGGATCAGGACATAAATAAGTCTTACTTTCTAACCCTACTCTTTTTAATCCTTCGAAAGTAAGACTCTCTCTAACAATAAGAGCATCATGTAAATCTAAATTTTCTTTCATTCTCTCATCAATAGCATCAGGATCGACAGAAGCACCAAATAACACTAATTTACTCTTTGATAATTCTTTTACGGCTTTATTTAATGCGTATATCCAAACTGGAGTAGAATAACAATAATTATCCCCTCCAACGGATAGTGTTAAATCTGCTTTTTTAATTTCTTTAATTACATCTTTATGGACCCATTGATAATATCCAATTTCATCTTTTAATAAATGTCCCTGAATTAAGTGTCTAAACCATTGTATCGAAAATCTATTTTTAATTGATCCTTGTAATAAATATTCGTCTACAGTAGAAATATTCCTTGCCTGGTCTAGTTTAGGATTATATGATCCTACTTTAATGTTGCAGTTTTCAATCCCTTTTTTCAAAATTTTTGTAGTTCCTCTAACTATTGCCTCGCATCCTCTATTTTCATGGGTTCCATGAGCAAATAATACAACATTTTTCATTTTAATCTCTCCTATTCAATAAATTATTTAATTGTGTTATTTGTTTTATCTCTTGATGAATTTCTACTTTCAAATTATTACTTAAATTAGCTTTTAATTCAGAATCAGAGACTAATGTTTCAATACAATTAACTAATTCAGCTAAATTACTATAAACTAATCCTGTTTTTTTATGAGTAATTTGAGTTGTAAACTCAGGTATATTACTAACTATAATTGGTTTGCATAAACATTTAGCTTCGGCTACAGTTATTCCAAACCCTTCCCAAGAAGATGTCTGTACATAAATATCTGCCTGATTCATAAAGGTATAGGGGTTAGGTTTCGCACCAACTAAAATTATCTCTTCATTTAAGTCGTTTAGACTTATTAAATCACTTAATTCCTTTTTTAATTCTCCGTCTCCAACTATAAACCATTTTATTTTATATTTACCTCTTAGTATTTTCATTGCTTCTATAATAATAAATAAATTCTTAGCTTTGGTTAAGCGTGCAACAGTCGCAATTACCAAAGAATTATCTTTTAATTCTATCTTATTTTCTTTTTCAACGGCTAAATTTCTTATCATTTGCGGTGAGACAAAATTCTCAATTACTCTTACTCTTGACTCAAGTTCAGGAAATATCTCTATAAAAGAATTTCTACAAGAACTCGAAACTGTCACTATTTCACCTAATTGACTTAAATATTTTTTATCTAAATCATAGTTAAACTCAATTTTTTTATAATCAGTATGTATCCATCCGACTTTCTTTTTTGATTTCACCTTATCCACTGTAAAGTAAATACTTTTTTTTTCTAAAAACCCAATAGCAACATCGTACTCCTTAGGTAACACATCAATTGACTGGCTGATGTATCTCCAACCTATATATTCTTTATGAAATAAAAATTTATTAATAATTAAGACTGCTACCTCAATCATTTTACATATTAATAACTTTAAATTTCTTAGTTTGCATAGATATCTAATAGAATCTTTAGGTGAGGAAATATAATTTTTGAAATCTTCAGGAGTTTTCAATAGATTCACTTCTGATGGAATTAAATTTATAAACTCGCCTGTAGGATTGAATAAAAATAAATCTACTTCATATTTTGAATAATCAAATTGTGATAATAAAGTAACTAAACTTTTCTCTGCACCACCAATACCTAAAGACTCCATTACAAATAATATATTTTTTTTCACCCTCACAACTCCTCTATTAATTGATATAATTTATAAACTTCATCTTCATTACCTAACGTTTCTTTTGATAAGTTTTCAACTAATTCTTGAATCAAATGAGGATTGTCAATCATTTGCTTTAACCCTTTGTAAACTCCCTTACTACTCATCTCAACAATAAGTCCATTAATCTTATCTTTAATATGATCCGTTGCTGTTGAGAAGTCACTAATAATTATTGGCTTACATAATATCTTTGCTTCGTCTATTGCAACAGATTTACCTTCAAATCTAGAAGGATGGAGATATATATCGGCATTTTTAACATAAGTATATGGATTATTCGTTTCACCGATAAAAATAAATTCTTTTTGAACATCAAATTTTCCGACCATTTCCTTATACTTTTCGACTTCATTTGATGTACCAATTGCATAGAATCTAACTTTATAATCCATCTTTTTTAGCTTTACACAAGCTTCAATTGCAAAATCATATCCCTTAACTTGAGATGGTCTTCCAACCATAATAATATTAGTGTAATTAGAATCAAATTTGATTGGGCATTCTTCTTTTGCTAACTTCTTTATAATACGAGGTGAACTTATATTATGAATAACCCTAGTCTTCTTTTTATATTTTGGAAAAATATCATCTAAAGAGTTTTTACATATTTCTGATATAGTCACAATATAGTCGACTTTGTCATAATAAATCATATCCGCATTCTTATAATAATCCCATTTTTTATAATCACTATGAAAATAAGAGATCTTCTTTTTAGCTTTTATTTTATCAACCATATAATATAATAAATGCTGTCCATTATAGTCGATCGCTACATCATAAACTTTACTTAAAGTAGGTATTTGCTTAGACATATAGATTCCTGCTTTACCTTTATCAATTCTAGACAAACAAAAGTGAAATGTTCTTTTAAGTGCTAACACGAATTCTTTTTCTTTGATTAATTCTATTACTCCTTTTGGGAAACTACTAAAAAATTTTCTAGGAACATCTAATTTCAATACATTAACTTCACACGGTATTTGATTCATAAATATTCCTTGAGGAGATAAAATTAATAGATCCACACTATACTTGTCATAATCAAAACATTGAAGTAACGAAACTAAACTCTTTTGAAACCCACCACTCTCCATATCCGATACAATAAATAATATTTCCTTTTTCATCTCTCGCTCCTATTCTTCACTTTAATCCCTATAAATTTCTAAAATAATCTACTATACTACTTTCAAATACGAATGCTTTTCTAGTTAATAAAACATAATAAACTAATAATCCTATGAATATTAGATAATAAAACAATCTCTTCTCTTTTATATTTCGATTATAAAAAAGAATATTGACCATCGCCACAACATGGAATATATTAAAATACGATGCAAATCGAGCGTATAAAACCATATTTCTAGACATTAAAGTAAACATAGAAGCCATTGTTGCTAGATTAATAAATAATTTTATATTTGCACATCGTACTTTCCTTAAGTTGATAATATAAAATCCTATAAACGCTAATTGCACCACATAATGTAATATGTTACTTCCATAATTAAAGTAGCCATCAGAATAGTTTTCATAAAACATCTCTATCCCTATTTTTCTAATAAGTGGTTCTACGATAATCATGCAATTAATGAAAATAAAATAGATAATATAATTTTTATAGATCTTTTCATTAAAGATACTTATTAAAAAATTTGTAAAAATAGGAATAATTGCTGTGGTATGAAATGAAACAGAAAGAACGCAAAATAGGATATACATTACATATTTTTTTTCTATCAAATAACGAATAGAGTAAGTAACAAGTGCAATAGCAATAAATTGTCTAGTTATATTTGTAGAAGTTATATAGCCCCCCATTATTACATACATCAGCAAACTCATATCTATATTTTTAGAATATTTATAAATAAATGCAAGTATAAAAAAATTAATAATAAACATAAAGCATAGAAATGCGATACTAAAATTATCAGTAAAAGATTTAATAAGCAGATTTAAATAATAAAAGAATATTTCTTTATCTGGGAACTTTTCTAAACTAATACTATTAAATATATTTCGATAATTATCGTAATCTCCTCCACCACCTATCTTTTCATAGACTGATCCCGTAATGATAGAAAGTAGTAATAAATTCAAGAAAAAACTCATTTTTGGATATTTATTACTGAAGTTGAATACTGATGCTAGAATTAAATAAACTAATAATAAACTAAATAATATCTCCATTTTCTCTCCTTATATAATAAGTTTACCCCCTTCAGTTAAGACATAATTTGTTCTTTGAAAAATGAATGAGTTTTTTACCTCAATACTCATGTAAGTTAATTCCTTTTTATCTTAAATACTCTCCAACATCGCACAATAGAGGTAATGGAATTAGTCCATTAGGAATATATCTTTTTTACCTGTGACTACTTTTGAAGACTGTAGCCCCTCCCCGAACCGCACAAGCTGTATCGAATCTATATAGGTTTCTTTTCTTAGTAGGATGAGAGAAGCTAGCTAGTGTCTTTAGAATACTTATACGATACGCGAGGTTATGGTGCTATTGGGAACCCTAGGGGTTCTGTTCGTATCCGATTTTACTATAAATTAAAGGCGCGCTTGGCAGTGACTGAAGAGAACTATCCTCCACTGCTTTTGAATCCTGTCTGTCTTACACTGAGGTAATTTTTAAGAATTATCCTAGAACCTTGTTCAGTACGATTAAAAATTAAAATCTTAATTAATTTTTGTCAATCATTAATTGACTTAATACCACAAATCTAAATTACTATTATTCTATTTTCCTCCCCATAAGATTCTTTATAAAGTTCTATTAATGAAAGTTCTATAATCCATATCTACATATAGGTAGATTTAAGTGAAGTGATTACAACGAACTGAATCGAAGTGGAAACACAAGAATGAACAATTACTTGAACGTATTAAAGAAATTTATTTTAAAATGTAAATGTCATTATAATGACATTTACATTTACCTTTCATCTCTAAAAAGAGTTTTAATCTGTTTGAAATACGTCTAATGATTAATAAAATTAAAAGGATTAATTTCACCTTAAATATTACCACTTCCTTAAAGCGTGGCCTAATCCTTATACTTAAATTTCCAATACTTGTACAAAGCAAATCCAAAAGGTAAATTAATAAAAGTTATTTTAAAATATTCATTTTTTAATATTTCTAAAATACTTTTATTTGCAAAAAATCCATAAGCTATATAGAGCCATGTTCTTTTTATACGTTCTTTTAGTGGAAACTTTTTATTCATACCAACTTTAGAGTTTTCCATACCTCCTATTGGACTATTAATTCTCAACCTCCTTCCAGATTTCGACAACCCCCCATCTAAATACTCAGTAATATAGATAATTTTATTAATATAATACATATCGTATTCTAATGCAATCTTCCACCAAACAATATTTTCTCCTAAAAACCTTTCATCTCCATATACTGGGAACGGAAAGGTTTTTAGTAAATCAGTTCGCCAAACTTCCGCTTTATCTCCTTTCACATTATAGTTGAACTGAATCTTTATCCCATTATCTACAACATCACTATCTGGAAATTTATCTCCAATAACAGTATCTTCAGAATAACCTCTTAAAAAATTTATTCCACATAAATTTTTATCTTTTATCATATTCCAAGTGGTATTGATAATCTCAACAGCATCTGGAGTTAATCTATCATCACTATCAACAATAAATGTTAATTCTGTTTTAATCATCTCTATTCCTGTATTCAATGCCGTATGTTTCCCACCATTCTCCTTATATTTATATATAATATCAAATGGCGTTATATCTAAAAATTTATTTACTACTTCTTTCGTATTATCTGTACTACCATCATCAATAATTAGCCATATAAACTCTTTACAATTTTGATTACATAAACTCTCAAAACATTTGTTAAGAGTATGCGCTCTATTATATGTAGGAGTAAGAATTGTCACCTTCATACTATCACCTTTTATTTCAATATTTTACGTAATCTACGTTGAATAGCCCCTTTTTTTATATTTTCTAAAATCATTCTTCCTCGTTTGCTATACCATTCAAAATATATTTTGTCTTTACCGTATTTTTCAATATCTTCTTTCATTGGTTTGCTATACTTTATAAACTTATTTGGTACAATTAAAAAAGATTCTTCATCCATATCTTTTAGACAAACATCCATACTCCTCTTCTGTAGGTGTATGTACGCATACTCCTTAGATCCAAATTTACCATTACATATAAAATGCGCCTCTAATTTTCCTTTATTCCAACTAAATACTGCTCCATATTTATTGTTTATTTCATTATAATAAAACGCAAACCGTGTAGCATCAATATCTGCAAACTCTCTACCATCATATTGCTTCATCCCTATTAATTCTAGATATTTACTAATTCCTCCCCATTCATCAAAATGGCATGAATAAGGCGTAGTAAATGCATCTTCATAGGTGCATATACATTTATTATTAAAAATATCTTTTTTACTATATTTAAATAAGTTATTAATTCGTTCATTATTTCTATATAAAGATAAGTGTCCAAATGTAAAAATTCTATCATTTTCATTTAGAATTTCTTTCGTTAAAAACTTTCTCAAATCGCCCCAAATAATATCCGGATCACAATGTCCCCAAAAATCATAGTCTGTTATATAATCTGCAAAAACTAAGCCATATGCCGGTTTATAGTCACATAATTTATAATATTCATCCAAGCAAACTGTGAAATTACAGATATCTTGACACCTTTTCTTTACCTCATCAAATGTCATAAATATAACCTTTACATTTTCAGGATAATTTTTTAGTTCTTTAATATCTGTGAAAATATACCAATCTATTGTTTTATTGTATTTTGCTGATAAAATCCATAAATCAAAGTAATTCGGTAAACATCCGAAATAAGGCATAATTAATGCTATTTTACTCAACAAAACCTACTCCTTTATCTAACTTTAATTTCATCTCTATTTTCTTCTCTCTTGTTATTTTTGTTCTCATAGTATATTCTGATGAAAAAACATTTTCATCTATATGAATCATATTTTCGTTTTTAACCTTGAAATCTTTCAGTGAGCCTATTACTTTTGCAGGGTTGCCAGCTACAATACAATTAGAAGGGATATCCTTTGTCACTACACTATTTGCTCCTATTATAGAATTCTCCCCAATAGTCACATTTGGGAGAATTAGACTATTGGCTCCTATGAAAACATTATCTCCTATTTTTATTTTCCCTATTTTTGTATATCCTGTTACATTTTTAGTACTTGCATCGTGAGCCATGAGAACTACTCTAATAGACATAGTTACATTATCCCCTATTTCTATAAGCCAACAATGAGTTGGATCAATAAAACACCCTTGCTGCCTATTAAAGTTTTTTCCTACAATTAGTCCCCTTTTTATTAAAGTACTTGTTGGAATTTCACCTATAATTCTTCTAATAATATCTTTAAAGAATAATTTTAACTCCATTGATTACACCGTCTTCCATTTTATTAATTATTACAAGTAATAATCTTTTTATAAATTTATAACTTTATCATATATTGAAATTATCTTTTTTACATATGCCTTTATATCATTATTCCCTTCTATAAGCATTCGAGCATTATTACCGTATTTTTGTAAAATAGTTTCATCTTCTTTTATATTATATAAGCACTTTATAAATTCACTATAGGCTTTTGGTTTAACTAGTTTCCCTGTTATATCATCCTTTATTATCTCATTTATACTTCCAACATTCATAGACACTACAGCCTTCCTAAACGCCATTGCTTCGAGTAAGACCATTGGTAATCCTTCATATAAAGATGGTAAGAAAAAGATATCGATTAACTGATAAAATGGATAAATATTCGATTGGAATCCTGTGAAAATAAATAACTCTTCTAATTCAAATTCCTTAACAAGTTGTTTAGTTTCATCTTCTTGTTCACCACTTCCAACAATCAAAAACTTACAATTTTCAAACTGATCTTTGTAATTTTTCAACGCCTTAATAAATGGTATCATTCCTTTTTGTTCAGATAGTCGCCCAATATAACCAATGATTTTCTGATCAGAAGGAATATTAAATATTTCTCGAATTTCGTTCACTTGGTTTTGCGGAGTTATCCCTAAGTTACTCACATCAATCGCATTTGATAAAATACATGTTTTCTTTAGGTTAAAGTAGGGCGCATGCTGATAATAATAATCATAAACAATTTGCCCACATGCAATATTGAAATCGTATTTTGGACGAATGAACTGATCAATACGTTTATAGACTCCATTACCTTCTAGCCATGGATAACAATTATGAATATGAGAAACAATTTTCACCTTTAATCCATATCTTTTTTTCGTTAAATAAGCACTTAAAGAAGCGATATTATCATGAGCATGGATAATATCAATTTGTTTTTCCCTAATAAATCGATTTAATTGCTTGATCACTTGTGGTAACTGCCTCATAGAAAAATTTAAGTGGTTCGTTTGAATACCTTCTTTTTCAAACACCGCTGCTAAGTCTGCTCCACCTGTTATAACATAGGATTCAACTTCAGACATATGTTTACAAATGAGTAATCCCATCCGTTCTGCTCCACTTAACTTATTCATCGGTAACAAATGTAAAACTTTAATCATCTTATCCCTCCCTTACAATATCGGTATAAATTTGCTTTAATTGCCCTAAAATAGATTCCACCTCATAAGACTTAAGATGCAGACTTAGTTCAAATTCTGATTCACGAGTGTGATACAACTGTTCAATTTCCTTAGCTAATCCAAATTCATCTTCAACCAAGACTTTAGCTCCTACTGTTTCGTCCACAATAATATCTCGACAACCACGAATATTCGTTCCAATGATTTTTCGACCACAGGCCATGAGTTCCATGAGATTTCGTGGCAAGCCTTCACGATAAGATAATAGTACTCCGATATTTGAAACATTAATGAGTTCATTAATATCATGTCTAAAACCTAAAAATTGAATTTTATCAGTCAGTTCTCTCTGTTTTACTTCGTGTTGTAACTCAGATAACTTCAGACCTTCGCCTACAAGTAATGCTTTAATTTGAGGGTACTTATCTTTTAGCAATTCCATCGCTTTAATGAGTTGAATTTGATTTTTATTTTCGTTAAGTTCTGCAATCATAATGATGACAAAATCATCTTTGCTTAATCCAAGTTCTTCACGTTTTTGCTGATTCTGTTTCTCGGGTAAGATTTTATACTGCGTTAAATCAAGTCCGACTCCATTCATTAAATACGTTTTTCTAGGCTTTAGTTTACTTACTGTAATGTCATAGTCCTCTTGATTAATGGTAATTGTGACATCAGTTAGTTTAGCCATGACTTTTTCAATGGGATAATATAACAACCACCCGATTTTTGGTCCACCTTTTAAAAAGTGATAGCCATGAGCGGTATAAATCGTTTTGAGTTTGGGAAATCCAAGCTTTAAAAGGCGACCAAATAAGGAGGCGACTGGGGTATGCACATGAACCATGTCATATTGCTCTTTCTTTTGAATTTGAATTAATTGACCAAACGCTTTAACATTTCCTGGGTGAAGTGGATTTCTTGTAAAAGGAATATTAAAGATGTTTACTCCACGACTAGTTAAAGATTGATCGATTGGTTTATCAATACAGGTCGCAATATCAACCTGATATCCTTCATCGAGTAACATTTGAATATGTGGCACTAAAAAAGCATTCACTGTTCGACTAACCGTTGTGATATAAAGTACTTTTTTCATCTCATCACCTACTCTATTTAATGACGTCTTTTACGTCCTTTAGGTTGTGCCCCTTCTTCATATTGATAATAATATTTCGAATATCCTTTTGTTTTCTCTTCACAATCATTTAATACCGTTCCGACAATATTCGCCTGTACTTTCTCAAGCTCTTGATAGGCGGCTAAAACTAGCTTATGTTTAGCCATTCCTTCTCGAACGACTAATAATGTTCCATCTACTTTTAAAGCTAGTAACTGTGGATCGGTCACGGATAAAACCGGTGGGGTATCAATAATAATGTAGTCATATTCTTCTTTTAACTGATTTAATAACTGAGCCATTGCTTCTGAACCAACAATTTCTGCCGGGTTCGGTGGAATTTTACCAGCTGTCATGACATGAAAATAATCATTCACCTTTTGAATGACTTCATTAAACTGTAGCTTATGGACAATTCCATCCGTTAAACCGATTTGATTCGATAAATTCAATTTTTTATGAATCGTCGGTTTTCTTAAATCGGCATCAATTAGTAGAACTTTTTTATTCATTTCATTCATTGAAAAAGCTAGATTTGAAGCAACTGTTGACTTTCCTTCACCTGGAACGGAACTTGTAATGACGATGGTTTGTAACTCTCGATCAACCGATGAATATTGTAAGCTTGTACGAAGAGAACGATATGCTTCTGAAGATAATGATTTTTTTGAGCGATGATAGGCCATGATTTATTTCCCCTCCTTTTCATCAAAATGTGGTAACGTTCCAAGCACCGGAACTGGTAAAAGCTTTTCTAATGTTTGTTTTTTACGGATCGTATCATCTAAATAATCAAGCACTAAAATCAAACCAATTGAAGCAATCACTCCAACGGCAAATGCAACCATAATCACTTTTAGTGTTGCTGGCTCAATTGTAAATACTTTGACGCTATCAACTATTTGAACTTTCGCATTTGGCATAATACTTTCCGCTTGTCTCGTATATTCATTGGCTAAGGCTTTTAACACATCACGTGCTTGTATTTGATCAGCACTCGTATAATTTATTTCTAAGATTGGAGAGTTTGTCGCAGACGTAAAGCTTAATCCGCTTTTCACTTGATCGGCCGTTAACCCAATCTGATTCTTTTCTAATGTCTCATTTAAGAAGTCATCAATAACGATAATTTCTTTAAACGTATTCATGAAATTAGAATAATACTTCATTTGATCTTCCGTATAGCTATTAATAATGGTTTCTGAATCTCCTACATAAACTTTAACACGTGCACGGTACATTGTATCCATGGTTAAAGAGTAGCAGACTCCTAACATCGTCATGATAAAAGTCACACCTATTAAAACCCATATTTTCTTTTTAAACAACTCAAAGAGTTCTTGTATTTCTAACGTTCTTTCTTCCATATGGTACTCCTTTACTGCTCAAATAACTGCTTAATTAACTTAATAATAAATTCTTGTTGTTCTTTCGTCATTTTCGTATCCGATGGTAAACAAACTCCACGATTAAAGTAGTCTTCTGAAAACGGGATTTCTTTAGTTGCTGTAAAGAATGGATACTGTTTAAAGACTGGTTGCAGATGCATTGGTTTCCAAACAGGACGAGATTCAATATTTTCTGATTCTAACGCTAACATGATATCGAGTGGTTTAACTTTAGAATCTTCTTTTAAGGTCATTACTGATAGCCAGTAGTTAGACTCACCAAAGTCACAAATATTCATCATTTGAATGTCTTCAATATCCCTGAAGCCTTCTTTGTACGTTTCGTAGATTTCTTTTTTCTTCGCAATACGATCATTTAATACTTTTAACTGCCCTCGTCCAATACCAGCAACGACATTTGACATACGGTAGTTGTAGCCAATTTCTTTATGTTCGTAGTGACGTTCTGCTTCACGAGATTGTGTTGCCCAGAATGTTGCTTTTTTTGTATAGTCTTCATTGTTTGAAACCATCATCCCTCCACCTGAAGTCGTGATGATTTTATTGCCGTTAAAGGAATAGATCCCAATATCGCCAATCGTTCCACTCATTCTTCCTTTATAAGTAGCTCCTAAAGATTCGGCTGCATCTTCTAAAATCGGAACGGTATATTGTTGACAAAGTTCTAAAATAGGATCCATGTCAGCACTTTGCCCATATAAGTTAACAACCACCACTGCTTTTGGAAGTTGGTTGTTTTTTTCTGCGTTTTCAAAAGCTAGTTTTAATGCTTTCGGACACATATTCCAAGTTAAAGCATTGCTATCAATAAACACAGGTGTTGCCCCTAAGTAAAGAATCGGGTTGCATGATGCCGAGAACGTCAAGGTTGAACAAAAGACAACGTCTCCTGTCGTCACACCTAACGCTTTTAACCCTAAATGAATCGCAGCCGTTCCACTCGATAAAGCAGAAGCTGACTTCACACCTACGTACTGTGCTAATTCTTTTTCAAAATTCGTCACATTGGGTCCGAGTGGCGCCACCCAGTTCGTTTCAAACGCTTCTTTTACATACTGTTCTTCATACCCTTGTTCACTCATATGAGGCGAAGCCAAATAAATACGCTCGTTCATCGCGCTCTCCTCCTTCGACTAGTATTGTTTAATCACTTTAGCAGGTGTTCCAACCGCAACGACTTGATCCGGGATATCTGTAATAACTGTTGCTCCCGCTCCAATCATCGACTGCATGCCAATTGTTTTTCCTTGAATGACTGTTGTTCCCGCTCCGATATGAGTCAGTGGTTTAACTCTGACCGTTCCACATAGCGTGGCGTTTGGTGAGAGATGAACATAATCACCAATCAAGTTATCATGCTCAACAATTACTCCTGTATTAATGATGACATGCTCACCAATTTGACTATTCGCATTAATAACGGCATTTGGCATCACTACGGTTCCTACTCCAATATTAACCTGACTTCCAATAATCGCACTCGGATGAATCGCAGTAAAAAACTTCAAGTGACTATATTTTTCACTTAACTTATAACGGATTTCATTTGAACCAATGGCAATAATGAAATAGGTATTTTCTTCATTAAAGTCATTGACTTCTAACGTTGAACCGAGGACTGGATAACCCATCCACTCTTTTTTGTTTGAGTCATCGAGCAAACCTTTAATTTTGATTTTTTCACCATTGGCAATTTGTGCTTTTAAAATATCTAATATGACAGCGGCATGACCGCCTGCTCCAAGTAAAATAATTTCTTTCATCTTAGTTCATCCCATTAAATTTTTCCATTGTGACATTACCTTCTTGATTAATATCCGCTTGCCCTAACACTTTAGCAACGGTTTGAAACAAGATTTTGACATCTAACCATAAGCTAAAATTCTCCACGTAGTAGACATCCAGTTCAAATTTTTTAGTCCATGAAATATTATTACGACCATTCACTTGAGCATAACCCGTAATCCCTGGACGAACATCATGGCGTTTCATTTGCTCCGTTGAATAAAGAGGTAAATATTCCACAAGCAGTGGACGTGGCCCCACTAAACTCATATCACCTTTTAAAACGTTCCATAACTCAGGCAACTCATCTAAACTTGTTTTTCGAAGTAACTGTCCAAATTTAGTGAGACGTTCTTCATCCGGTAGTGGATTTCCTTCTGAATCAGTAGCATCTTTCATCGTACGAAACTTCACCATTTCAAAGATTTCTCCATTTAACCCCGCGCGTTGTTGCCGAAATAAAATGGGTGATCCAAGCTTCGTTTTTACTAAAATAGCGATGATTAACAAAATAGGAGAAGCTAAGATTAGTCCAATAAAAGCCATAATAAAATCTAAAATACGTTTAATGATTTGTTGCATCTCTCTCCTCCTTATACAACTTTATGGTGGGTTCCCTGCGCCACGTGGGACAATCTTTGATTGGTCTCGTGGCTTTCCTCCACTGGTAGGGTCATCTTCTCTTTATCTAATTGATGATGATCTGGCTCCTCATAAGTCGGCACCACTTCTTTTAACTTCTCTTTTAGTTCTTGAATCCCTTTTGTTTTCGCCACTTGTAATAACTCTTGAATTTGTGATTTGACCGTTGTTAATTCAAATTCACTTGGTTTTCCAATAAAGATTTTTTGATGGCGCGTCTCTGTTAATCCTTCTTCATCCATCAATAACTCTTCGTACAGCTTCTCCCCTGGGCGAAGCCCTGTGACTTCAATTTCGATGTCCACATGAGGTTCATAACCGGATAACTTAATGAGATTTTCCGCTAAATCATAAATCTTAACTGGTTTTCCCATATCAAGCACAAAGATTTCTCCACCTTGAGCGAATCCTCCCGCTTGAAGCACCAGTTGTGCCGCCTCAGGAATCGTCATAAAGTAACGGGTAATGTCTTTATGTGTTAACGTCACCGGTCCACCTTTGGCAATTTGCTTTTTAAACAGTGGTACGACTGATCCATTCGATCCAAGCACATTTCCAAAACGCACCGCCACATATTCGGTTTGACTTTTAGGATTCATCGCTTGAATAATCATTTCACATAAACGTTTCGTCGCTCCCATGACATTCGTTGGATTCACCGCTTTATCCGTTGAAATGAGTACAAAGCGTTTCACCCCATACTCACTCGCCAGTTCCGCCGTATTGAGTGTTCCAAGCACATTATTTTTAATCGCTTCAGACGGACTCACTTCCATGAGTGGAACATGTTTGTGGGCGGCCGCATGAAACACGACATTTGGCTGGTACGTTTGATAAATCTCTTCTAATCGATGACGATCTCGAACCGAGGCAATTAACGTCACTAAATTTAGATTAGGATATTGACGTAACAATTCATTTTGTAAATCATACGCATTATTTTCATAAATATCTAAAATAATCAGTTGCTTTGGATTAAACTTTACAATTTGACGACAAAGCTCCGAACCAATCGATCCACCACCCCCCGTCACCATCACGACCTGATGCTCTAAATACTCATGAATCCCTTCATAATCCAGTTTGATCGAATCACGAGCAAGTAAATCCTCCACTTGTACCTCACGAATCATGTTAAGATTAAACTTACCATCAATGAGTTCAAAAAGACCCGGCATCATTTTAACCGTTAATCCAAGTTGTTTAATGGTGAGTGACACTTCTTTTAGAAGACTTTCTTCAATGTTTGCAATCGCGATAATCACTTCATCAATTTGATGTTGATGAACGATTTGTTCTAAGTCTTCATGGGTTCCATATACCGGTGTATTTCCAATCACCGTGCCTAACTTTTCTTGATTATCATCTATAAAACCAATGACTTTTTTCCCTAAATGAGGGTTTCGCTTATATTCATTCGCCACTAAGCTTCCACCCATACCAGCCCCATAAATCAAAATGCGCTGAATCTTATGCTGATATTCATATTGACGTGAGATAATCATTCGTCGAATGATACGCCACAAAATACGAACTCCATTACAAAGTAGCATCGCCAAAATCCCAGCAAGTGTCGTCACCAGTAACGGTACACGATGAGGAAGTAGCATTGAAATCATCAAGTTAATGATCGTTCCCCCCATAAACGCAAGCGTTCCAAGCATAAAATCCTCAATCCCCGCTAACGTCCAAATACTTTGATACTGCTTCATGATCCACTGACATAGTAGTAAAATTCCTAAACTTAAAACAAACTCCCACTTGTAATAATTAAAAATCCCAATCGTTTCAACCAGTGAATTTCCCGCTAAGTGGTAACGAAATAACGTCGCTAATCCATACGATAGTGTGATTAAAATGGTATCTATCCCGATTAAAATTCCCTTTTTCACTCCACGTTTTCTAAGAAGTGGCCCCTCTAATATTAACTCTCTCATATACGACCTCCTCTATCTTAAATCATCGATTACTTATCTTACTTAACTTTTTTAATGTCACAAAGCTAATGACTTTCTATAAAATTGATCACACAATCGAAGTCGGCGCTCTTCTCATCACCTTCATTACCTCCTTTAAACATAAAAAAAGCCACATCTATTAGACAATAAATGTGACCTTTTTAGAGTAAATCTCAACGATTTTAAAATGATTAAAAAATTCTACCCTAAATAATAAATCATGAAACTAGCAATTCTCCCAAAATTAACAGATTAATATTTAACCCTATCTAGCATCGAATTTGTCCCAAATATTATCCCAATAACCCAATTTCCCTTTTACACAACTAAAATTTTACATTATTTATTATTTTTTTACAAGTTTATCTAGAAATAAACATTATTTACCTTATAAAAGTTTATCTTCTAAATCAGTTTGATACAATTAAAGATTGAATCCATTTTTACAATATTATTGTTTTTTCTACCTAATATAACAATATATTACTAATTATGTACATTTAATTAAAGTTATGATATAATTCTGCTATCTTTTTGAAAAGAGAGAAGGAGTTAGAAAGTTATGAGAAAACCTGTACGTAAAGCCGTGATTCCAGCTGCCGGATTTGGAACACGATTCTTACCAGCAACGAAATCACAACCAAAAGAAATGTTACCTATCGTTGATAAACCAACGATTCAATACATCATCGAAGAAGCGATTGCTTCAGGAATTGAAGAAATTCTAATTGTCACAAGCTCAACAAAGCGTTCCATTGAAGATCACTTCGATAAATCTTACGAACTTGAAGACACACTAGCTAAAAAAGGAAAAAATGACATGCTTGAAATGGTTCAAAACATTTCAAATATGGCACAAATTCACTATATTCGTCAAAAAGAAGCGAAAGGTTTAGGTCATGCGATTTTATGTGCCAAAACATTCATTGGGAATGAACCATTTGCTGTCTTACTTGGAGATGATATCGTCGTAAACGATGAAAACCCAGCAACCAAACAATTAATTAATGCTTATGAGAAAAACGGATGCTCAATTATGGGTGTTCAAACCGTAGCAGACGAAGACGTTTCTAAATACGGAATTATGAAACCTTCAAAATCACATCAACCAGAAGGACGTCTAGTTAAACTATCTGGAATGGTTGAAAAACCAAAACAAGAAGAAGCACCATCAAACTTAGCTGTTATGGGACGCTACGTCTTAACACCAGAAATCTTTGAAATGTTAGAAACTCAAGGTGAAGGGGCTGGTGGAGAAATCCAATTAACAGATGCCATTGATCGCTTAATGGATCGCCAAGCCGTTTATGCCTATGACTTTGAAGGACAACGCTATGACGTTGGAGATAAATTCGGATTCATCAAAGCAACCATTGACTTTTCATTAAACCGCGAAGATCTAAAACACCAAGTCATTGCCTACTTAAAAGAACTAAAACAAGCTTAATAGATAACAAAAGGAACCTTCCCTCGAAGGTTCCTTTTTCTCTTATTTAACAGTTCCAAACTTCTCATAAATAGCAGCCTCATTCTCAATGACAGTTTGTGATGGCTGATACTCAGCGTCATTATAAATAAAAGCATGCACATCACGTACTAAGTCCTGATAATTGTTCATGACATAAAGCGGGCTATATCCTTTATAACTTACCGTTCTATTTTTATTATCAGCAGCCGGAATTTGTGTTTGCTCAATATTTTTCAAATCAAATGTTAAAACTTTTGTTCCAAAACTAATCATCTCATTCATCGTTAAATTCGTTTCAACATAAGGTAAACAAGCGTCTAGCAAGCCTAATAGCTCCGTATAACTTTGATTCATCACTTTATCAATCATCGCTTCCATCACTTTGTTCTGACGATTCATTCGATCAAAATCATCACCAACATAACGATTACGCATATACGCCATCGCTTGGCGTCCCGATAATTTTTGTAATCCACCTTTCGTTAAATAAGGAGCATCTTGATCAGTATCTGATAAACTATTTAAATGCTGAATATAATCATTTGTCACTTTTAACTCGTTTTCATGAACATCTAACTCAATTCCATCAATCGTATCAATAATATGCTCAATCGCATCAAAATTAAACGCGACATAACGCGTAATATCTAAATCAAAATTATAATTTAACGTCTTTAATGTTAATGGCGCTTTTCCATACCAATACGCATGATTCAGCTTATCAAAATCATTTTCAGGCTCAGGAATATAAATCAATGTATCACGCTGAAACGATGTCATCTTCACCTTTTTATTATTCATATCAAGAGAAATCACCTTAATTGCATCACTACGACCATTTGACCCATCACCATCGCGATCAATCCCTAAAACCGCAATATTAACAATATTAGACTCTTCCTCTTTTTGAACAAGCTCTTCAATAACTCCAACCTCTGCGGGCTTTAAAGATTCCGTTGTCTCTACCTTTGAGTAAAAATGATTCGCCGCAAAAATCCCTCCACCAATAACTAAGATGAAAACAATAATCATTAAAGAAATCACAATCCCTAGTACTTTTTTCTTACTCACAGCAAATCCTCCTACTCCACATTAATTCAATCTCTACCATACTCAGAGATAATTTGTAAATAAGTCTGTCTATTTCGACCTCTCACTTTACTCTATACTTTAGTTATCAAAAATAATTATATAAGAGAGAGTTATCAGCAGAACTTTTCTGACGTTAATCAAACTCTTTTATCCTATAGTTTTTCTCAAATAGTGAATTGTAAGTGGTTAATAATAACACGAATATAACAATAGCTACCAATCCTGTAAACTCAAAGCACTATACTAAGTTGATAGCTATTATTTTTGTAGTTAGCGACAAACTTGTTGAATATTTTAAGTCTACAATATTTAGTGTTTTGTTTCAGCTACCTATTTTGTATTAGAATATTTTTCTAAAAAATATTTATTAAATTTAACTCTAATCTCTTTATCTACTAGCAATACCATTAATCCAGTTAATATTAAATAAATACTTCCTCCTAAAATTATTTGAATACATATAGTACCTATAGCTGAAGAAAGTTTTAATGAAATTAGATTTCCAACTATATACATTATAATCGCTGGTCCAATATATATCATAGTATTAATTAGGTATTTTCTTATCTCTAATGCATTTCTTACTTTAACTGTTTGATATATGGCTACAGTGGCCTCTGCGAAGATTGTCCCAATAGCAGCACCTACTGCTCCATAAAACGGAATAAAAATTATATTACTAATTACATTGACTAGAGCCCCTAATAGGGTAGACTTAATATAAATTTTATCTTTTTGATGTGGAATAAGATACTGTGTTCTTATAACATTTGCCCAAGATATGAAAATAACAGTAAATGCTAATAATGATACAACTGGGATAGCATTCACAAACTCATCACCTAAAAATAAAGGAATAAAATTAGGCGATACAATAATAACTCCACCTGCAATACCTATCGCTAAAAACATAATAAACTTAAGTGACATTTCAATCATTTGCATTGCCTTCTTATCATTTCCTGTGGCAATCAAATTTGACATTCTGGGTAACATGACGGTTCCTAATGCTGCAATGATTCCCATGGGAATATTAATAATTTTTTCTGAATTTTCATAATAAGCAACCTCAGCCATATTCGTCATAGATCCTAGCATGATTTTATCCATAATTTTATATATACTAACTGCTAAAACTGGAATAAATAATACTAGGTTAGGACGAAGATGAGAGCAAATCCCCTTCACTGTTGGCATTCTAAAATAAACATATTTTTTGATAAAGAACCATAACATTAATTGACTTAATAATGTTCCACCTGCCATTATCACTGTATAAATCCATAAATCATTACTATCTTTTACAAAAATAAAAATACATCCCACAGTTAACAATTTTATTATAGTATTTCGAGTTACAGTTAGTTTAAATTGCTCTAATCCAAAGAAAAACCAATTAATATCCAATATAGTGGCTATAATTAGCAATAATTGAATATAAAAGATTACTCTATTCTCTGTAACAAAAGTATTTATGTAAAATACATACCCAACAATCGTTATTAAAGATGTAATTAGCTGTAAACCATATATATTAAAAAATGTCTGGCTCAATAATTGCTTATTATCTCTAACTTGTGAAATCGTTCGATTACCATAATTAACAAGCCCTAACATAGCAAATAAGACAAAATAATTTGCTATGGAGCTAGAATAGGAATAGACTCCTACCCCCTCAGCCCCTATAACGCGGGCAATATAAGGTGCTGTAAATAAAGGCAATAACATTGTTAAAAGTTGATAGGATACATTATATAAAAAATTTTTCTTTATACTCATGCTCATTCTCCTTGATAGTCATTAATAAAGGCTACATATAAATCTATATGTAGCCTTTATTAATCGATCTCTTTATGATCTCTCAAATAAATAAACTGTTCATCTCTTTGACCCAATAATTAAAATATGTCACTAAGATAATATTTTAATGTTATAACATAGCTTTTAATTATTTCAATCTACATATATTAAATTAGATCAAGATAATTCTTTAATGCCTCTTTCCAAGTAGGTAACAAGCTAAATCCATTAGCTTTTAACTTTGCTTTACTCATACGACTATTCATTGGGCGTTTTGCTGCTGTTGGATATTGATCCGTTGTAATTGGATTTGTTTTTACTTCAATCCCACTTTGTTTGAAAATTTCATTCGCAAATTCATACCATGAACAAGTTCCTTCATTTGTCGCATGATAGATGCCATATTTATCTGTTTCCATCATATCGACTAATAATGGTGCTAAATCGGCTGTATACGTTGGTGATCCGATTTGATCGTTGATGATATTTAATTTATCACGTTCTGAACCTAAACGACGCATCGTTTTGATGAAGTTGTTTCCGTTCACACCGAAGACCCATGAAATACGAACGATATAGTACTTTTCTAATAAGCCTTGAACGTATTGTTCCCCTTTTAATTTACTTGCACCATATACATTGATTGGATTAGGAAGATCTGTTTCCACATACTCTCCCTCTTTTGTCCCATTAAACACATAATCAGTACTGATATAAATTAATTTGACATCTAGTTCTTTGGCACATTCTGAAATGACTTTCACTGATTCAGCATTGATTTGGTAACAAGTCTCTACTTCTTCCTCAGCTTTATCTACTGCTGTATAAGCTGCACAATGAATGATGGCTTCTGGTTTTAACTCCATAATAAACGTTCTAATTGCGGCATTATCCATTAAATCCATTTCATCACGGTCAACCCCAATCGGTTGATGTCCACGTTTTTCTAATTCTTTTACCACATCATAGCCTAATTGACCTTTAACTCCAGTTACTAATACTTTCATTATTTATCACCGTATTGTTTTTCAAAATAGTTTTGGTATTCTCCTGAGATGATATTTTCCCACCATTGTTTATTGTCTAAATACCACTCAATCGTTTGTTGGATTCCTGTATCAAAGTTATACGTTGGTTTCCATCCTAATTCAGTTTCTAATTTTTGTGGGTCAATCGCATAGCGTAAATCATGTCCAGGACGATCTTTCACGTAAGTAATTAATGATTCTGGTTTGTTTAAGGCTTTTAAAATGGTTTTAACGACCTCTAAATTGGTACGTTCGTTGTGTCCACCGACGTTGTAAACTTCACCAATTTTACCTTTATGTAAAATTAAGTCGATGGCTGCACAGTGGTCATACACGTGTAACCAATCACGAACATTCTCTCCATTTCCGTAAACCGGTAATTGCTCATCATTTAACGCACGTGAAATCATTAATGGAATTAATTTTTCTGGAAAATGGTATGGTCCGTAGTTATTTGAACAACGAGAAATCGTGATTGGCAATCCAAATGTACGGTGGTAAGCGAAGACTAATAAGTCAGCTGATGCCTTTGACGCTGAATATGGGCTTGAGGTGTGTAATGGTGTTTCTTCTGTAAAGAATAAATCTGGACGATTTAATGGTAAATCTCCATATACTTCGTCTGTTGACACTTGGTGATAACGTTCTACGCCATAAGCACGAGATGCATCCATTAACACTTGTGTTCCTAATACATTCGTTTTAATGAAGATTTCTGGATCTGTTACTGAACGGTCGACGTGAGATTCTGCCGCGAAGTTAACGACGATATCGAACTTTTCTTTTTCGAATAAATCGAAGATAAAGTCACGATCGGCGATATCTCCTTTAACGAATTTGTAGTTTGGTTTCCCTTCAACTGGTTGGCATGTTTCTAAGTTTCCTGCGTAAGTTAACGCATCTAAATTCACAATCATGTAGTTTGGGTATTTATCTACCATGTAATGAACAAAGTTTCCACCGATAAATCCGGCTCCACCTGTCACTAAAATCTTTTTATCCATCATTACTTGCTCTCTCCTTCATAGACAAACGGTAAATCAGTTAATTCTTTTAATGTCTTTTGTTTTTTATCTTTTTCTGATAATAAAATGTCTCCTAGTCCTTCTAAAGGCCATTCAATGGCAACATCTTCATCATTCCACAGTAGCCCACTATCATATTCTGGCGCATAGAAGTCCGTACATTTATAGTTAAACACAGCTTCCTCTGATGTCACCACAAATCCATGAGCAAATCCCTCTGGTACATAGAACTGGCGTTTATTTTCAGCACTTAAGTAAACACCTTCCCATTGTCCATAAGTCGGAGATCCTTTACGTAAATCCACCGCTACGTCCCATACTTCTCCTTGAGTAACACGTACTAATTTTCCTTGCGTGTGTTTCGTTTGGAAGTGTAAGCCACGTAGCACACCTTTGCGAGATTTTGATTCGTTATCTTGAACGAATGTCATCGTTAATCCTGCTTCAGCGAAGTCTTTTTGGCTGTAACTTTCCATAAAGTATCCACGATCGTCACCAAATACTTTCGGTTCAATAATATATAAGTCTGGAATTTTAGTCGCAATAAAATTAAAGTTTCCCATTAAATCACCTCATTTGCGATTTTCACTAAGTATTGTCCATATTCTGTCTTCAATAATGGCTGTGCTAATTCTAATAATTGTTCTTTTGAAATGTAACCTTTACGATACGCAATTTCTTCTAAACATGAGACATATAACCCTTGACGTGTTTGAACCGCTTCAACATAATTCGCTGCATCTAATAATCCACGGTGAGTTCCTGTATCAAGCCAAGCCATTCCACGTCCGAATAATTCGACTTTTAATTTTCCACGACGTAAATATTCATTATTAATATCAGTAATTTCTAGCTCACCACGTGGAGAAGGTTTGATATTTTTGGCGATTTCAACAACCTCATTATCATAGAAATATAAGCCTGGAACCGCATAATTTGACTTAGGTTGTACAGGTTTTTCTTCAATGGATAATACGTTGAAATCTTGATCAAACTCAACCACTCCAAATGCACTTGGATCACTGACGTGATATCCAAAAATCGTTGATTCCTCGCGTTCAACTGCTTTTTGAAGGCGCTCCGAAAATCCATAACCATGGAAGATGTTATCACCTAAAACTAAAGCTACTTTATCATTACCAATGAACTCTTCTCCAATAATAAATGCTTCGGCTAATCCATTTGGTTGTTCTTGAACTTTATATTCAATTGTTAATCCTAAATGGGATCCATCTCCTAATAATTCCTGAAATAACGTAATATCTCGTGGTGTTGAAATGATTAAAATATCTTGAATCCCTGCCAACATTAAGACTGATAATGGATAATAAATCATTGGTTTATCGTAAATTGGTAATGCTTGTTTTGAAACAGATTTAGTGATTGGATATAAACGTGTGCCTGACCCACCTGCTAAGATTATACCTTTCATATCTTTCATCCTTTCGAATCTTTCTTTATTATTAAGCCTTATTTTGTAATATTTATAATTTAACAGTATTTGAACTTATTCATAATGATAAATACTTGATTAATAATATATTGAAAACAGAAACTAACTATATCAAGGCTTATGTTTTCCTTTATATGAAATTTGAGTTAATAATAAAAATTTATGTTTTTTTATATAAGTAGTGGTTCTTAAAAAGATTCATATTAATTACTAATCTAAATGTTAGGTAATTTAAAACTACTAGATGTTTAAGTCTTTCAAGAAAACATCAATACTTTCTAAAAAAAGTTAAACTTACTAATTATATACTCGCTATCTATGCTTTATTACAATTGGTATTTTATAAAAAGCATGTCCTCTCCATAATAATAACTTTATTTTTTGTTTAAATGATATTTCTCTATTTTTTAGTATTGAAACATTATCAATTAATTCCGTATAACCATTTTCAAAAGAAAATTGGTATAAATCTATAATATCGACATCATTAATATAATAAATATCTGTAGCAATTGCCAAAAAAGTAGCAACTCTAAATTTAGCGATTATCTTACTGTCAATATCTAATAGTTCTGCTTTTTTTATAATTTGTCGACAGGCATAATAGTAGTCATCTACTTTCTTTTTACTTTTTTTATAAACAGTAGAGGTACTTCTTTGTCGATAGAAATATAGTGATTCATTTATAAATGTTATTTTACTCATCGATGCTAATGTTTTAAAAACGGGATACCAATCTTGTATATATCTACCTTTTTCAAAAAATATTCCTTTTGCTTTTAGGGCACTTACCCTAAACAATTTATTCCATAAATATCCTTCTAAATCTAAGTTCATCATCATTTGAGCAGTAGCTATACCATCTAAAAAATCGACTGAAACATTATATTTTTTTTGATAATTTTCTCCTTTTATATCATCATAAAAAATTTCATAACCACATATTGCTACATCAGATTTTTCTTTCTCTATTGTCAAAACCAATTTTTTTAGATAATCAGGGTGTAAATAATCATCAGGATCAATATAAATTAAATAATCCCCTCGAATATAATTATTAGCTAGATTTCTTGCCTCTGAAACTCCTTGATTTTCTTGGTTCAATAAAGTAATCTTTTCAGAATATTCATTTATATACTCTTTTATAATTTTTAATGAATTATCTGTTGAACCATCATTAACGATAATTAATTCAAAATTGCTATATGTTTGGCAAAATAACGACTCTAAACATTCTCTAATATACTTTCCGACATTAAATACTGGTATTATAATTGTAATCATTTTTCTCTCCCTATCAACTGTTCTTTAGTTCTTGATGAAGCTTGCATATAAATGCAAAACAAATCCAAACTAATACACTAAAATTTAATTTTATCATTGACATACCGTAAAATAAGGAGACAACAATTAAAAATATAATTATTATTCCCGATAATCCTATATTAAATAATTCAGTATTTTTTTTCATCAATCTAAAACTATATATTAAGATAGTTATTAAAATTGAGATAATTAACAGTAAACCAATAATACCATTCTCATAAATATATTGACTTATCGTAAACATTTTATATATTGTTGTATGACTGTTTTCATCAATTATATAAGTTCCATGACCAATTCCCATTCCGAATAATTTTGTCCCAAAAAAACGACTAATATTATTAAGTGCAATATAAAATGAATTACCGCGACTTAGTCCTGATCCAGCATACTCAAAATTGATATATTCAGTTATAGTTTCAATATTTAAAAAATTATCAAACCATGGATATATTTTACCTAATAAAATAATACTATTGTATCCACATATAGCCGTAATTAGTAGCCAAATCACACTTTTAATACTAGTTTTAAAAAACAAGACAATAGCAAAGCATAATACTACTAGGAAAATTGCAAATTTAATTTCACTTATTATAAAAATATAGAAAAATAAACATAAAAATACTATAAATTTTGAAAAGGAAACTTTTTTATCTAAATAATACATAAATAATATAGATAGAATTGCACATATTATTATGCCTAGTTCTGTTACTCCTCGTCCACCTAAAAGTCCACTAAGATAATCTTGACGAATATCTCCTGGGAGTTTTGGAACCCACTTTATCTTTGTTACTTTATCCTGAAAATATATAAAAGGAATTTGTAAAATAAAGAAGTACCATAATAATTTTATTATGTTGTAATATTTAATCTTATCCATATTAAAATTATAAGCACCCAAAAAGATAATAAAATAACGAGCATAATCGGTGTAGAAATCAATCATGTAATTTAAAATATTAATTTTATTTATAAATACAGAGCTTATAAATGTACATATAGTAAAAATAATTAATAAAAGATAAATTTTATCAAATAAAATTCTTCGTTTTAACATATAATATAATAATTTAAATAGAATAATTAAAACCAAAAAGTCTACACCAATTTTTATAAACTTTAAAATTCCTATTGTATCTGTAACAAAATAAACTGTCAACGCATAGAATAGGGTTACTATTATTAATAAATTGTCATGATTAAATAAAAAAATTCCCAAAAATAAAGCTAATAATACTATCAAAAATAAATTCATAAAATTTACATTTAATACTGCACTAGCAATTATTATACTAATAATCAATAATACAACACATAAGAAATAGACTAAATTTTTCTTCATACTCTATCCCTCTTAATAACACCCTATAAGAAATAATAAAAATTTAAATTTTGTTTGATAGTCTAAATTAGCATTAATCAATATATCCCATCTATTATGACTAAAGAAATTATTATATATTTTTTTTAGTATTATATTTTTATTAGTACTTTCTCCATTTTTTCTTAACATATACTTAGCATATAAACCATATATAGTATCAAAATTTAAAATATATTTTGTTACCTCATTACAATTTGCATGTGATAGTACATGTTTCTTAGCTTTATTACATTCATTAATATAATCATTGATTTTTTTCTCACTGAAATTACTAGTAATACTATCACTATTCATTCTATAGACATACAAAGGCTTATTTATAAACATTGCCTCTTTATAATATTCAATTACTTTAAAAGAAAGATGAATATCCTCATAATAGATTCCTTCTTCAAATTCAATTTTATTATCTTGCCAAATATCAGTTCGATAAATTTTATTGATAACTTGACAATTTAATTCTCTTGTTAATAAACTTTGATATAATTCATTTTTATTATAGATTCTCTCTTCATCTTTTTGTAATTTATTAAATGGTTGATGCTTGTTTTCATCCCAATATTGAAGTAAATCACAAATAACTAAAGGAACTTGATTTTGTTCTGCCTTATAATACATTTTACTGAACATTTCTTTATCCATAAAATCATCGCTATCAACAAAAGCAAGATATTTTCCTTTTACATACTTCAATGCAGCATTCCTTGCTGCACTTAAGCCTTTGTTTTCTTGATTAATAATAATAATCTTTTTTTCATATTCTTTAAGAATTTGCAAAGAATTATCTGTTGATCCATCATTAACTGCAATTATCTGAATATTATCTAAAGTTTGGTTCAACAAACTCTCCAAGCATTTTCGTAAAAATTTTTCTACATTATATACTGGTAAAATAATACTGACCTTATAATCATACATTTTGATCAACTACTTTCTAACTTTAATTATTCTTGCTGGAATTCCCACTACAACGCTATTATCAGGGATATTCCTATTGACAAGACAATTAGCTCCAATAACACAACCACTTCCAACCTCTACTCCGTCTAGAAATACTGCGCCTGATCCAATCCAACAATTATTACCTATTTTAATTCCTTTATTTGTTACTCCTTGCAATCTAATTGGGATCGTGAGATCTTGATAATTATGATTTTCTGAATGGAATCTAACATTTTGTCCCATTATTACATCATTTCCTATTTCTATTCCACCGGCAGAGCCAAAAAATCCATAATCTCCTATTCCACAATTATCACCAATTGAAAATCCTTTACCTAAATTTCTAATTGTTCCACTACATAAAATTCTACTGTAATCTCCAATACGTACATTACTACCTATCTTAACCCCATTAAGAGATAATGCATCAATTACAACATTATCTCCTATATTTACCCCTTTATTAATTGTAACTTTTTTAGATACTTTAATCTTTGTCTTTTTTCCTACAAAAAATAATCTACTATTTTTTTTTACAAATAGGAATTTTATATTACCTCTGATTAAGTTAAATATCATTTCAATACTTTTATGAATAAGATAACTAAAGGGGATATTAGGATCTAATTCGAAATCATTTCCTTTTATTTTTTTTACAATTTTTTTTATTATCATGATATCTTTTCCTTTAAAATTCTATTGTATATATTGTTAATCTCTTGATAATGCTGTGATAAGGTTATATTAAATTCGTCATTTAAAATATTATGATTCATATTTTCTATTAACGATTTATCTTCGTATAATGTTACTAAAGTTTTAACTATATCTTCGCTACTATCCTGAATAATAATTCCTTTATTAAAGTTTCCTTTTAAAATATCTTTACTTCCAACTTTATCAGTTAGTAATACGGGAACCCCATAGCTAATTGCTTCTAAAGTAATAAATCCAAAAGTTTCATAGCATCTACTAGGTACAATTAATAAGTCCGTTTCCTTAAAGATTTTTTCTAAATCGCTATATACATATTTCCCGTTAACCTTTATATTTTCATCTATCTGTCCAATATAACTAGTATTTCCGTATACATTTAAACTAATATTTGAATAGCCTAACTCTTTTAATATCTTCATTGCAGTTATTAATAAATTGAAACCCTTATAGGGTTTATCCGGTCCCAAATATGTTAGTCTTAACTTATATGGATTTAAATACTTTTTTTGTCGGTTATCTCGAATATCTTTGTGTGTAATAGATACTATATCTCCTTTTGTAGCAATATCAATATATTTACTATATACCTTTTTAGTTATTTCACTGTTAAATATAAACCTATCTACCAGAGTGAACATTTCTTCATAGTATTTTAATAATAACTCATAATTACTACTTTGAGCGTTATACTTAGTCAGTAGAATATTTTCTCCTATACCATCCAAACTCTTATCAGATTTAATATAAGATTTTAAAATTTTTATTTTATCTATCATTCCAAGATTTTTCATCAGCCGATATTCTTTAGATTGAAGAATCCTTATTTTATTAAGACTGTCTGCTTTTAAGTTACAATTCGAACATTTATTAGAATTCCTATCTTCACAAATAATAGAATTTGAATCTAAAAAATTAACCTTAAGACACAAACCAAAATAATCATGTGTTGTATAAACTATAGGAATAGTTAGCTCTTTTGCAGCAATTAAAAATTCTTTATGCAACCCCATTAACGTATGCAAGTTAATAATCTCTATTTTATTTGAATTCAAAAACTCTCTGTATACGATATAATCTGTAGATTGCATAAATGCTTCTGGATTTTGAATTCCATTCAGAAGCGGTACCGGTAATGGATTAATTAACTCATAAACGTTGATTCCATTAACTACTTTATAACGCTTTATAATAGTCTCATTACTATTTCTTTTTAACTGACCAGGAAATAATAAATAAACATCTTCTCCATTCTTCACTTGTTCTTTCATCAGATCATATGTATATTTCGTCAATCCTCCTGATCTGTATGGAGGCAACCCTAATGTATAATGTAGTATCTTCACTTAAATTCCTCCATATTAAGAATGCCTTATATTATAAGATAAGATTCAAACCTACTTTATTAAAAATAAGGCTGTGTTTTAAATAAATGTTGATGACTAAAACCATTTATCATATCAACTTTAATGGACCAATAGTTTAACGACATCAACATGATGTTCGTGTTTTTAGTTAAATATCAACATTCTTCTAAAACAGAGTCAAAAATAAACATTCATATTCATTAACAATTTTTGTCCAAGTATAATTCTTCTCTATTCTATCTTTAGCCTTCTCTCCCAAGATAAATCTCTCCGCTTCACTCATCTCTTCTAATTTATTAATTAAAGTAGCTAAATGATTCTTTTCCTTACTGAAATAGACTGCTCCATCCATGCCAACTTCTTTATTAAATCCAACATCTAGTAATAAGTTTAAATCTGTGGTAGCTAAAGCTTCTAATAAAGACGGGTTAGTCCCTCCAACCTCATGTCCATGCAAATAACCATAGGCATTTTCGCGTATTTTCTTCAATAATTCTTGATCATAAACGGTACCAACAAACTTGATGCGTGAATCTTGATCAAAACTAGTTTTAATTTTTAATTCTTCATAGAATTTATTTTGCTCAACATTGGTAATTAATACAAAATCTTTTTTTGTGTTCGATTTCATAAATTCCGTTATCATTGTTTCATAATTATTTTCTGGTACAAATCTACCAACTACTAAATAATATTCATTTTGTTTAATATTTTTTTCTTTATACCAATTAATTAAGGTTAAATCATCATCTGCTAACTTTGATTTTTCTGAATCTGCCCCATATGCAATAAAAGTTGTTTGTGGATTATACTTAGAGTAGTCTTCTTTAATATATCTTTCTATATTTTTAGAATCACAGACTAATAAATCAGCATGTTTAACCATCAATCGCTCTGAAATTTTCCAATACTTTTTAATTGGTGCACTCCATTTCCCACGCTTCCACTCATGACCATCCGGATTAACGAATAAAGTTATATTATATTTTTTTAATACATTTTTGAATAACCACATAAAAGGACCGATTCGACAAGCTAGAATATAAATAATTGGATTATCGATATTATTCATTTTAATGTATTTAATGCATTCTTTCAAAGCTGCTAAATCATAATAAACAGCTTTGGCAGGACCAATATTAGGAACTTTTACATTAAAACAGCGAGAATCATTATAGACAAATTCTTTTTCATCTGTTGCCAAACAAGAAACGTGATATTTAATCTCATCACTTTTTTTATTTTCAGTAAGCTTTTCAACAAATGTTTCAAAACCACCATAATTTGAAGGTATTCCTTTTGAACCTATGATAAAAACATTTCTCATTTATCTTTTACCCCATCCTTATATAATTTAGTCTCGATTAAATAAATCTCGTGTATAAACTTTTTCTTCAACATCTTGTAGTTCTTTTGATAAACGATTTGACACAATCACATCACTCATCGATTTGAATTCATCTAAATCGCGAATAACTTTTGAATTATAGAATGTCTCTTCTTTTAATACCGGTTCATAAACAATAACTTCAATTCCTTTCCCTTTTAGACGCTTCATAATTCCTTGAATCGATGAGGCACGGAAATTATCTGAATTAGTCTTCATTGTTAAACGATAAATCCCTACGATTTTAGGATTTTTTTTCATAATCATATCAGCGATATGATCTTTACGCGTGCGGTTCGCTTCAACAATGGCCTCGATAATGTTATTTGGAACATCGGCATAATTTGCACGAAGTTGTTTTGTATCTTTTGGTAAACAGTATCCTCCATATCCGAAGGAAGGATTATTGTAATGTGTCCCAATTCGAGGATCCAGTCCAACTCCTTCAATAATTTGTTTGGTATCAAGTCCGCGAATTTCCGCATAGGTATCTAATTCATTAAAGTAAGCAACACGTAATGCTAAATATGTATTTGAAAATAGCTTCACCGCTTCTGCTTCTGTAGAATTCGTAAATAATACCGGAATATCTTCTTTTATAGCCCCTTGTACTAAAAGCTCAGCGAATTTTTTCGCACGTTTTGATTGTTCCCCAACAATAATACGAGAAGGATATAAGTTATCATATAATGCGCGCCCTTCACGTAAAAACTCCGGTGAGAAGATGATGTTATCTGTTTCAAACATTTCACGAACCTTTTCCGTATACCCAACTGGTACGGTTGATTTAATGATCATCGTCGCGTCTGGATTAATTGACAGTACATTCGCAATTACAGCCTCAACTGAACGCGTATTAAAGTAATTTAGCTCAGGATCATAGTTCGTTGGAGTTGAGATAATTACATAATCCGCATCTTTATACGCCGTAAAAACATCTGTTGTCGCAACTAAGTTTAATTCCTTATTTGCTAAATATTCTTCGATTTCTTGATCAACAATCGGAGATTTTTTTGCATTAATCATATCCACTTTATGTTGGATAATATCTAGGGCAATGACTTCATTATGTTGTGCGAGTAGTATGGCATTTGATAATCCCACATACCCTGTTCCTGCTACGGTAATTTTCATTTATACTCTCTCCTAACTTGCATTCTCATCGCCCAGCATTGCTGGAATAGTTAATAAAATTAATTTAATGTCTAGCCATAAATTTCGTGTTTTAATATATTCAATATCAAGTTCGACCCATTCTTCAAAGCCAATGTTATTTCGTCCACTCACCTGCCAAATACATGTAAGTCCAGGTTTTACAAATATACGTTGCTTTTGATAATCAGTGTATTGTTCAACCTCACGTGGAATTGCTGGACGTGGCCCCACTAAACTCATATCACCTTTTAACACATTAAACAGTTGTGGGAGCTCATCCAAACTTGTCTTACGAATAAACTTTCCAACCTTCGTGATACGTGGGTCATCTTTGATTTTAAAAGCTGGACCACTTTGTTCGTTGAGATGCATTAGCTCTTGTAGCCGTTCTTCCGCATCGATATACATGCTTCGAAACTTATACATTTTAAAGGTTCCTGGATAAGCCCCATTTCGAATTTGTGAGAAAAAGATAGGCCCTTTTGGATCCTCTAACTTAATCAAAATAGCCACGATTAACATGATTGGTGAGGCTAAAATTAATCCCAGACTAGCTCCCACAATATCCATCAATCGTTTAAAGAATAAATAAATAACGTCATCCTTTACTAATTCTTTTTTTTTCATGAGGAGTTCACTTTCACTAAAATGCTCCACTTTTATTTCACCTCACTAAAAAAGGTGTTTATTTAACATAGTGGGTATGGTAAATAAACACCTTTAAAAATAAGTTTGCATTAAACTCATATTCTAATATTTTTATCTCTACCCTAATTAACTCTTATAACCTTTATCGATAATTAAATCCCTCGATTCAATCATCTATGCTTTTGAAAATACCCCCCGTTTCTTTCTTGCTGGTTGTGTCTCTTCTTCGTAGCTATAATATTGATAACCATAGTACCCTTTTTTCGTGACTGGAATCATCGTCATGACAACACCAAGAATTCGTGCATTAACATTTTCAAGTAATTGTTTAGCTCGTTTTGCCCCATCAATTTCTGTTTTACCAGAAGCGACAACTAATAATGTTCCATCCACAATCGTTGAAAAAATAGCACTATCAGTAACCACTCCAACTGGTGGTGCATCAATAATAACCACATCATATTGTTGTCGTAAGTTTGCTACTAACTCTTTCATACGCTTTGAAGCAATTAGCTCTGAAGGATTGGGTGGAATTGGCCCACATGGAATAACTGTTAAATCTGATCCAACATAGCTTGTTACTTCTTCTAAAGATAACTGACCTGCTAATAAATTGGTTAATCCTCTAGTCCCTGAAATTTTAAACACTTTGTGAACACGTGGCTTACGTAAATCTCCATCAATTAATAATACGCGTTTTCCCGCTTGCGCAAACGTTTCTGCTAAATTACAACTTGTCGTTGTTTTTCCTTCTGAAGGCCCTGAACTTGTCACACAAATTACTTTCAAATCCTCATCAACATTAGAAAATTGAATATTTGTTCTTAATGTACGATAAGCTTCAGCAATTGGTGACTTTGGATTCGTAATCGTAATTAATTCTGAACTCATATCTGTCTCTCCCTATTTCCCTTGTTCTAACAACATATCTGGAATCGCACCGATTAGTGGTAATCCTAAATGGCGTTCAACATCTGTTGGTGTTTTGTATGTACGATCTAAAAATTCCAATACAAAGACTAATCCCACACTAATCACTAAGCCTAATACGCCGGCAATGGCGATATTCATCATCTTATTTGGTGATGTTGGATCCTGCGGAACTTTAGCAATATCAACAGTTGAAACATTGTCTACTTCCATCATTTGACCAATATCTTCTTGGAATACTTTAGAAATTGTATTTGCGATTAAAGTTGCTAATTCTGCATCTGCATCCTTCACTGTTAATTTTAAAATTTCTGTTTGCCCCACCTGTGAAACAGAAATCTTATTAATTAATTCTTTAGATGATAGCTCCAAGTTCAACTTATTAATAACTTCATCTAAAATACGCTCACTTTTTATAATCTCTGTATAAGTTGCTACTAACTTTTGACTTGTCTGTAAGTCATTATAAGTCATCACAGATTCTTGATTTTGCTTGTAATTAACAATCATCGTTGTTGACGCCTCATAAATAGGCGTTAAAATAAAAAAGCTCACAATTGCTGAGATAATTAAAGCAGATACTGTTATACCTGTAATCAATACCCACCTTTTTTGTAGCATGTGAAAAATCTCTTTTAAATCAATTTCATACTCTGTATTTTCCATTGTCAACTCCCTTTCTCTCTATATTATTCACTTAATCCCTATAAATGAATAATCTTTCCTGTTTTACTTTATCATTACTATAATAACATACTTTTTTTTACATTTTAACTACTTTTTTTCGACATTTTAACTCTTTTTTTTACGACAGATTGTAATATTAAGTAAAACACATAAAACAGCTCATAAATAGAATCTTTGTTATAGTTTGTTATAGAATGAAGTTATCACACCAAATTCTTAACAAGGAGATCTATTTATGCGTAATCGCCGACTTAATACATTTGAACGTTCACATATAGAGGTTCTTTTGAAAGTGGAATATTTAGCAAAACAAATTTCTCAATAATTAAATCGCCATCATTCAATTATTTCACGTGAACTTGAACGTAATGCTATTCAAGCTTATCAAACTGAGCTAGCACAAAATCGTCAATTAGTTTATTATTGCCAAGAGAAAAACGGGGATGATTTAACATTAGAACATCGAGTCACCAACTCCCAAAAGAAGTAAAAGACGTCAAGTATTTGGACACTTGGAGTAGGATTCCCATCCCTGTTGTTAAACAACAAGGTATCTTCCTTTGATGGGCAGTAGATACCATTGTTTAAAGTCATGGTAAAAATAGAGGTTGTTTAGCGACCTTTGTTGAACTTCAAATACTTTTTTATGTGGCCATTAAAATAGAAAATCGCTCAGCATACAAAATGTACAGAGCGATTAGTAAGTTGTATGAACGCTATCAAGAACATACATTTAAAATATATACGGTGTATCTGGGGAAAGAGTTTGCTTATTACTCCAAGTAACATTTTATTACCACGCTAAAAGCTCTCCAGACCACTCTGCCTCATTAATCATCAAACACGAAAATGATTAGGTTGGAAAAATTCATTTAAGCTATTTCATGAGAAAGTTTCACATTTGTATTGACAACTCATTATGTGCAAAAACACTCATTGGAAATGAACCATTCGTTATTTTATTAGGTGATGACATCTTGGGAAACGATGAAAACCTAGCAACTAAACAATTAATTAATGCATATAACAAAAATGAATACTCAATTATGGTGGTTCAAATAGTAGCCGATGACGACGCTTCTAAGTTTAGAATCATGAAACTATCAAAATCACATCAACCAGCTGGATTCATGGTAAAGATTTCTGGAATAGTTGAAAAAACTGAAAAAAGAAGAAGCACCGTCTAACTTAGCGGTAAAGGGATGCTACACTTTAACACCAGAAATCTTCGAAATGCTAGAAATACAAGAAGCTGGAGCTGTGAAGAAATCCAGTTAACAGATGCCAACGACAGCTTAATGGTCGTCAGATGATTTACACTTATGAAACCGAAGGACAATGATACGATGTTTGAGATAAATTCGAATTCATTAAAGCTACCATCGAATTCTCATTAAACCGGACGAATTAAAAGGTCAAGTCATCAATTACTTGAATAATTTAGCCTTCTAATCGAAATAAGATCGTTTCGTATTCATTCATCTCAACAGTAATCTGATCGCTTTTAAATGAATTCGTTTTTTGAGGTAGTAGTTGCGTAATGTTACGCTCTCGATCGAGATTTAATGTTTTTTCCCCTGAAGTCGCTGCATGAATGGCAATAAAGTTGTCATTCACGTAAATGACATCATCAGTTTCACACCAAATATGAATTTGATTATCTTTATAAAAATTTCTTAATTGCTTAACCGATAACTCTGGTGTTTGTAAGTTAATACTTAATGTGGCAATCTCACTCTCTTGTGCTAAATTGATGGCCTCTTGCATTTCTTGACGAACAACCGGTGATAAAAAGATAATCGCTTCGTAGTTTTTATACACCGATTCAAAGTCATTTAAGTCATAACTATCATAAGGAACAGCAGTTAATCCTAGTTCATGACGAGCATCGGAAACGATGCTTCCAGCCTGTGAACGGGGATTTAAATATTGGTAAGCTGCTTCGTCTGTAAAAACTGCGACTTGAGCGATGCTTTCTCGTTTCTTATCATGTAAAGCTACTGTAGCAATCTCCTCGTAAGTCTTCATTTCCTCCATAATCTCCTCATTTTCAAACCAGCCGCCCCACATATCAAACCACCATAGCCCATTTCCCTTAGTTAACTGTCTGGTAAAGGTTTTACGAATGAGTTGAAGCGAATCTTCAACTGTTTTTGGTCCAAACCATAGCTCTGAATTGTACGTCCCCTCCAAAGCAGCACCTTCCCTTGAGTCGTTAATCCACTTCGTTAAACTCGTCCTTGTATCACATTCGGCAAAATAAAATTTATTATGGTGTTTCATCGAGTCCGTTACCGTCATATCCGGCCAATCAATTCCCGCCTTTCGTTGGAATTGATACGAGTTTGGTGAACAGAAAAAGTCAACATTTTCATTATCTAATAAATAATTCAACGCATGAGTGCCATACAACGAGTTATAAACTTCTAAGCCATAACCGTAAAATGTCCCAACAATTAATTGATAGTTCGTCGCCTCTTTCACTAATCCACTAAAATAAGAAATCGCATCTGCAACTGCTAAACTACAAAATTCAAGAAATCGCAAATGATGTAAGTCATCCGTTATCATCGCATCGTCTGACTTAAATTCAGGTAATCCATCATAATCACCTACTTCATCCGGATACATTTGCTTAATAAATGCTTTAAAACTACGTTCGGCAGCAGGACCTATCCCCCCATTTAAATCAAAGTGAAACCACTCTTCTGTATTTCCACATGCAATTTGATAACCTAAAATACGATCACGATAATCTGACTGATTAATGTGTTCAATGAATTGTAACAATAATTCCCCTGTATCTTTTCGCCATTTTTCTGAGTAGAACGACTCTCTTTTTGATTCCCCATCCTCTGTTATATTAACTTCTGTTGGATTTTCCTCTTCCCACCAAGTCGGCATTGAAATATTAATTCGTGGTAAAATATAAGCATTTGAATTTTGTTCTAAAATAGTCTCAATATTTTTGTCAAAGATTTCAAAATTAGGCTCTCCTTTTATTTCAAAAATTCCCTCTTCAAACGGCGAAATATTCGAAAGCGTATTAATACCTCGCGTACTAAAAAACACAGGTAAAGAAAACAACTCATATCCTGCAGAAGTAAATGATTCATACTCATTATTTTCTTGAAAATACGTCATATATGCTAAAGCAGGCTGTGGTTCCCCATTAATAAATAAGGTCGGAACACCCCCATAATTTTCAATGCTTGATTGAGTGATTGGCAATGTCTCATCCGTCATTTTATCCGAATAAACCGAGATTTGTGAGTCATCACTACCAATAAACGTTAAGACATTCAAAAGTAATAATAGACAAATTAACCCTGCTAATAATACCTTAAAACTTTTTTTTAACATATTCTTCTCCTTTTTTCTTTTTGAACCGTCCATTTCATTCTTATCTTACCATAAATATTAATTAAATAGCATGCTCTATTTATAAGCTGAACTTTTCAGCCTTATACACTAATAACTGCACTGGCTTTATATTCCTAATTTTGCAATCAACGTCATATAAAAATATTGAATTAAAATAAAAAGCTACCTAAGTTGATATAGTACCTTCATGGTAGACAAAAAAATAAAAGCGACACTATCAAATCTGATAGAATCGCTTTAGTGTCTACTATGGAGGTGTTTTTCTTAGGCAATCAAAACATATCAATCATAGCTTTACTTATTGGCCGGAATTACAGGTTCAAGTTGATGCCAACTTAGATAGTTTTTTTAATCTGTTCTTTCATTCATACTACCGCAAAATCACCACTTTTTAAGTGGAAGTTCTCAAACAATAAGTCTATTTATGAGCGTCGTTTTTTCGACGTTCTTCTAGACGCTTTTCTAACATCGCTAAATTATGAGTGATGTCTTTTAATTTTTCATGCTGTTGACTGAGCTTAACAGATAATGAGAAAACCATTAACAGTAAGAAGAAGATAATCGCACAGAAGATAAAGTTAGCTGCTGAGATAAATCCAAGGATTGAGGCTATTTTAGCAGGAATAATTGGGAAGATACTTAAGAGTAAGAGAAGAACACTCCCGATTACCCAAATGATCATGTCATCAATTCTTACATTGGACTTACGAATTTTATAAATAACGTAAGTATATGTGGCTAATGCACCGATGATTAAAGCGAATTGTAATTCTAACGAAATAATTCTGCCACCCATTTTATCCCTACTTTCTAAATCCTTGAATCAATAAGATACTTGTTAGCATTCTCATCATATATTTAATACTATTTGCCATTCCTAAATAGCTTTCTCCTTCGATACGCTCATCCATCTCAACTTGAATCTCTTTAATAATAGCACCTTTGCGTAATTGATACGCAATTGTATCTGGTTCAGGTGGATAGTTCATTTTATAAGCAAACTCTTTGATTAATTTCTTATCAATAGCTCTCATCCCACTTGTTGGGTCTTTAACGCTCACACCAGTAGTAATTTTAATTGAAAAAGCGATTAACCTTGAGCCAATCATACGTAAATTATATGGTTTAGGGGCACTCACGAAGCGCGAACCAATGGCGATATTAGCTCCACTTTGAATACATTCAACTAGTAATGGAATATATTCCGCCCGATGTTGGCCATCCCCATCATATTGAATCGCTACATCATAATCATTTTCAAACGCATACTTATATCCCGCTTGAACCGCACCGGCTAAACCGAGGTTTACCGGTAGGTTAATGAAGTTATAATGATTTTGTTCACATACTTTACCTGTCCGATCACTTGAACAATCATTGATAATTATATAATCACAATTAGGTAAATTAACTTTTAAATTTTCAATAACTCGTTTAATATTTTTTTCCTCATTATAGGCGGGAATAATTAGTAAAACCTTCATTAGTCACCGCTCCTCTCTATTAACCACAATTAAGTTGTTCTAGGTTTAATTCAATCATCTACCATCTATTTACGTTTATTTTTAACTTTTGAGTTATTCGATAAGCAAGTAACACTATATCAAAAAGATTATATTTAAACGCTTTTAAAGAGATAGCTTTCACGATCGATAATAAGTTATTCTGCGATAATGGTCGCCTTAAATTCATATACTTATTATGATTATACCTAGGAAATTTATTTGTAATATACTGCTTAGTTTCTTTTATATAGTTATGTCGTTTAAATAGACTTTTCTCACTAGCACATCTTGAAAGATGACCTAAGATAATATGCATCAAAAAAACAGCCTCAATCTCTTCACGATAACGTGCTATAACACTCTTTTCATTTAAATAGTCGTATAATTGATTAAAAACTTTAAAGATATCATTAACCTTTGGACTATATAAATTAATCGACGAATTTTCACGGAAAACATAGTAATACAGCGGAATTTGATAAAAACCGATATTTTTTACCGTGAAGGCATAAGAATAAATGGCTAATACATCTTCATACCAGAGCTTTTCAGCAAATTTCACTTCATGATTCAACCATGTTTGACGATGAAAAAGTTTATTCCATGGGCTAGTATTGATATCTGTTATACTGTCCATCTGATTCATCTCTGTATTTAAAATTGTATGATCTTGTGACACCCGGTAATAGGGACAAACTACTAAATCATATGAATATTGTTTTGCAAACTTATATAATTGTTCATACATCTCTGGTGCCATATAATCATCGCTATCAGCAAAGGCCAAATATTCACCAGTCGCATATGAGACACCAATATTACGTGCGATTCCTTGACCACTATTTTTAATCGTATAAACTTTAAATAATTGAGGGTACTGTCTGACGTAATAATTTAAAACAGTTAAGGTATTATCGGTTGATCCATCGTTTATAATAATAACTTCTAATTCTTTTAATGTTTGATTTACTAACGAATCTAAACAAATTGAGACATAGTTTTCCCCATTATAAACTGGAACAATTACACTAACTTTGTACATATTTTCACCCTCAATATTCATTACTATTAAAATATTTTTTAAAGGCCATTAACGACTTAATATTATTTTGATAAACATATCGACTTTTGGCATGTGCGTTCTTTGAAATAGAATCAACTGTACTGCTATGATCATGAATAAATTGAATTGCTGGTTGATAATACATTGGAATATTGGCACGAAGACATCGTAATGATAAAAAATCTTCTTCTAAATACATGAATGTAGATGGATGAAATGGTAAAGGATATCTATCAATAAAATCCTTTTTGAATAAGATGACACTACCATGAATTTTACCAACAATCGCCTCACTTGAGATTTCTAACTGTTGTTTTTTTGCTTTTCGATTTGTTAAATAAGTTAAGCAATAAATTGCTAATCGGTGTAAATAATAATCTAAATAAAGCGTATTCAAAATAACATAAATTCGATAAATCATCGTCATATAGAAAATATAAAAATTAGAATATTGAATAGTTGGTAACGGATTTTGATGTTCGTTAGTATCGATCCGAATAATATCTGGCCCTACTACTGCATAAGGTAACTTTAATATGTCCGAAGTGAGAGGTGTTTTGAGATAAATATCATTATTCATCACAATTAACCAATCATAATTGTGATATTGATTAACATATTCTACACCGTAATTATTTCCGTTTGCAAATCCTAGATTTTTAGGTGTCTGGATTACAGTTACATGAGAAGTCTGTTCATATTTTTGTTTTATCCTCTGATAAGCATCATTTGTTGAACAATTATCAACTACAACAATTTGATAATCGACCTTCGTATTTAATTCGATATGCTCAATACATTTAACTGTCTTTTCATATAAGTTATACTGTAGGATAACATAACTAACCTTCATAGCTTCTCCTACTTTCATTTACATACTTCATAATAAACACTCGATATAAAAATGGAAGATGTAAGATTATGAAGAAGATAATTTGATAATGTAACGTTCGAACCTTCATGTATTTAAAGAAGTTTGCAAAGTGAAAATTTATAAACCTCGTTTTCTTTAAAGAATCAACATATGTTGCATATTCTTCTACCGCTACTTGGTCCTTTAAAAAAGTTTTAAATACCTCAATTCGATTCAAACGATTTTTAATGGCTTCTATTCGAAGATTTTCAATATACATCAACTTTTCTCGGAAACTCTTCTCTTTTAACGGTGAATACGCATCCGTATTCGTAACACTATTCGTGTGTATTCGATATTGATTAATTGTTTTGTCGATATAATAAATTCCATGATTCTCAACGGCTTTAAAAGCTAAGTACCAATCATAAATAAACGTACGAGATAAAGTTGGTACTGGGAATAACTGCTCCTTTAAGCGAGCATTGACTAGCATATTACGTCCAGGAATAATATTATCTTCAAATAATAAATATGGAACTTTGACATCAATATTTCGAACATACGGTCGATTCGAGACTACATGATTAAATTGATCAATATAACTTGATTTACCATATACAATATCGACATCTTTCTTAATAATTGCTTGATATAAATCTTTTAATTGATTTGAATTCCAAATATCATCTTGATCTGCAATCGAAAAGAAAGGTGCTGTCGATAAATTAATGAGCTTCATAAAATTTTGATTGTAGCCTAAATTTTGATCATTTACATGTAGACTAATTCTAGAATCCTTATTCATATATTCTTTAATAATCTCAACTGTATTATCTGTTGACTGATCATCACAAACAATCAAATTAAACTCTTTAAACTCTTGATTAAGAATACTTTCAATTTGTTGAGAGATATACTGTCCCCCATTATAGGTTGCCATCAAAATATCAATTTTAGACAAGCTTTCACCTTCTAACTCACTCATATATGAAAAGAATAATGATTTTAAAATCATTATTTCTTTTCATTTTACTGTTTAAATTAATTTAAGATAATGAGCTAATGCCTCTTGCCATGTTGGTAATAAGTTAAATCCATTAGCTTTTAACTTTGCTTTACTCATACGACTATTCATCGGGCGTTTCGCTGCTGTTGGATATTGATCCGTGGTAATTGGATTTGTTTTGACTTCAATCCCACTTTGTTTAAAGATTTCATTCGCAAATTCATACCATGAGCATGTTTCTTCATTCGTCGCATGATAGATGCCATATTTATCGGTCTCCATCATATCGACTAATAAGGGTGCTAAATCGGCTGTATACGTTGGTGATCCGACTTGATCGTTGATGATATTTAGTTCATCACGTTCTGATCCTAAACGACGCATCGTTTTGATGAAGTTGTTTCCGTTCACACCGAAGACCCATGAAATACGAACAATATAGTATTTTTCTAATAAGGTTTGAACGTATTGTTCCCCTTTTAATTTACTTGCACCGTATACGTTGATTGGATTAGGAAGATCAGTTTCCACATACTCTCCCTCTTTTGTTCCATCAAAAACATAATCCGTACTAATATAGATTAATTTGACATCTAGTTCTTTGGCACATTCTGAAATGACTTTGACTGCTTCAGCATTAATTTGGTAACAAGTCTCTACCTCTTCTTCAGCTTTATCTACCGCTGTATAAGCGGCACAGTGAATGATAGCCTCTGGTTTTAAGTTCATGATAAAGGTACGAATCGCTTCATTATCCATTAAGTCCATTTCATCACGGTCAACCCCAATGGGCTGATGACCGCGTTTTTCTAAATCTTTAACAACGTCATATCCTAATTGACCTTTAACTCCTGTGACTAGTACTTTCATTAGCGATCACCATATTGTTTTTCAAAGTAGTTTTGGTATTCTCCTGAGATGATATTTTCCCACCATTGTTTATTGTCTAAATACCACTCAATCGTTTGTTGGATCCCTGTATCGAAGTTATACGTTGGTTTCCATCCTAATTCATTTTCTAATTTTTGTGGGTCAATCGCATAACGTAAGTCATGTCCTGGGCGATCTTTCACGTAAGTAATTAATGATTCAGGCTTATTTAAGGCTTTTAAGATGGTTTTAACAACTTCTAAGTTGGTACGTTCGTTGTGTCCACCAACGTTGTAAACTTCTCCAACTTTACCCTTGTGTAAAATTAAGTCGATGGCTGCACAGTGATCATACACGTGTAACCAGTCACGAACGTTCTCTCCATTTCCGTAAACCGGTAATTGCTCATCATTTAATGCACGTGAAATCATTAATGGAATTAATTTTTCTGGGAAATGGTAAGGTCCATAGTTATTTGAACAACGAGAAATCGTGATTGGTAATCCAAATGTACGGTGGTAAGCGAAAACTAATAAGTCAGCTGATGCCTTTGAAGCTGAGTATGGACTTGATGTGTGTAATGGTGTTTCTTCTGTGAAGAATAAATCTGGGCGATCTAACGGTAAGTCTCCGTATACTTCGTCTGTTGACACTTGGTGATAACGTTCTACGCCATAAGCACGAGACGCATCCATTAACACTTGTGTTCCTAAGACATTGGTTTTGATGAAGATTTCTGGATCTGTCACTGAACGGTCTACGTGAGATTCTGCCGCAAAGTTCACGACGATATCGAACTTTTCTTTTTCGAATAAATTGAAGATAAAGTCACGATCGGCGATATCTCCTTTAACGAATTTGTAGTTTGGTTTCCCTTCAACTGGTTGACATGTTTCTAAGTTTCCTGCGTAAGTTAACGCATCTAAATTAACAATCATATAGTTTGGGTATTTATCTACCATGTAATGAACAAAGTTTCCACCGATAAATCCGGCTCCACCTGTCACTAAAATCTTTTTATCCATCATTACTTGCTCTCTCCTTCATAGACAAACGGTAAATCTGTTAATTCTTTTAATGTCTTTTGTTTTTTATCTTTTTCTGATAATAAAAGTTCCTCAATTCCTTCTAATGGCCATTCAATCGCTACGTCAACATCATTCCAAAGTAACCCGCTATCGTATTCTGGAGCATAGAAGTCCGTACATTTATAGTTAAATACCGCTTCATCAGATGTCACGACAAATCCATGAGCGAATCCTTCTGGCACATAGAATTGGCGTTTATTTTCAGCACTTAAGTAAACACCTTCCCATTGTCCATACGTTGGAGATCCCTTACGTAAGTCAACGGCAACATCCCATACTTCACCTTGAGTGACACGTACTAATTTTCCTTGCGTGTGTTTCGTTTGGAAGTGTAGCCCACGTAAAACACCTTTACGCGATTTTGATTCGTTATCTTGAACGAACGTCATCGTTAAGCCTGCTTCAGCGAAGTCTTTTTGGCTGTAACTTTCCATAAAATAACCACGCTCATCTCCGAATACTTTTGGTTCAATAATATATAAATCTGGAATTTTAGTTGCGATAAAATTAAAGTTTCCCATTAAATCACCTCATTTGCGATTTTCACTAAGTATTGTCCGTATTCTGTTTTCAATAATGGCTGTGCCAATTCTAACAATTGTGCTTTTGAAATGTAACCTTTACGATATGCAATTTCTTCTAAACATGAGACATATAACCCTTGACGTGTTTGAACCGCCTCAACATAATTCGCTGCATCTAATAATCCACGGTGAGTTCCTGTGTCAAGCCAAGCCATTCCACGTCCGAATAATTCGACTTTTAATTTTCCACGACGTAAATATTCATTATTAATATCTGTGATTTCTAACTCACCACGTGGAGACGGCTGAATATTTTTCGCGATTTCAACCACATCGTTATCGTAAAAATATAACCCTGGAACTGCATAATTTGATTTAGGTTCTGCTGGTTTTTCTTCAATCGATAACACATTGAAGTCTTGGTCAAATTCAACGACTCCAAACGCTGTTGGATCACTCACATGATAACCAAAGATAGTTGATTCTTCACGTTCAACTGCTTTTTGAAGACGTTCTGTGAATCCATATCCATGGAAAATATTATCTCCTAAAACTAAAGCAACTTTATCATCTCCGATAAATTCTTCTCCAATGATGAACGCCTCTGCTAGTCCATTTGGTTGATCTTGAATTTTGTATTCAATATTTAATCCTAAATGAGCCCCATCTTCTAACAATTCTTGGAATAATGTAATATCACGTGGTGTTGAGATGATTAAAATATCTTTAATTCCTGCTAACATTAACACTGATAATGGATAGTAAATCATTGGTTTATCGTAGATTGGCAACGCTTGTTTTGAAACTGATTTCGTAATTGGGTATAGGCGTGTTCCCGATCCGCCTGCTAATATAATCCCTTTCATTTTACTTACCTACCTTTTTTATTTGAATCTGTTCACTATATAATGATAAATTATCATTATAGAATGGATCTCTCGATAAATATTGTGGCCATTTATCTTTCATATACTTCGTCTCCTTTTGGAAACGTGCTACTTTTTCTGGAGTATCCTCATGTCCTCTAGATTTTGACTCATGATGATAAGCTTCTACTTGTGGAAGAATTACATTATAATAACCTGACTGTAAAAGCTTAATATTAAAGTCAACATCATTAAATGCAACCTCTAATTTTTCATCTAATCCACAAACTTCAATAAAATTATCTTTACTTACCATTAAACAAGCCGCTGTTACTGCTGCATAATTATAAGGAACCACTAACCTATTATAGTAGCCAAAATCATTTCTCTCGGCATACTTCTGTAAGTGTCCAGCTACTCCTCCAATACCTAAAGTGACTCCACAATGTTGTACAGTATTATCTGGATACAATAGCTTAGCACCAACTGCACCAATATGTGATTGTTGACAGTATCCCAACATTAATTCAATCCAGTTGGGAGTAATAATCTCAATATCATTATTTAATAAAATCAGATATTCTCCACTCGCAACGTTTACAGCATCATTATTAAGTTTTGAGTAATTAAACTTAATATTATTATCCATTACCTTAAAGTTTGTATATTTTTCTTTGTACTCTTTAAATAGTTCAAATGTTTTGGACTCACTACTATTATTATTTACAACAATAATTTCAAAATTACTATATGTTGATTTATTATATATTGAATCTAAACAAACTTTTAATACATCAGCATAATCTTTAGTTGGAATAATAATTGATACCTTATCCTGTTTAATTACATCATAATCTACTGAATAAACCATTCCGACTTGGTTTACATGCCCCAACAATCCGCGTCGCTTTAATGCATCTTTAATAGCCTTTTCTCCTGCATAATATGCATAATCTTTATGACTCATATTTTTTGCTGTTGATGTATCAAGTGTTCTCCAATGATAAAGAACTTTAGGAATATGATAAATATTATTTGTTTTTTCTGTTATTCGTAAAAATAAATCATAATCTTGAGCACCTTCATATCCTAAATTAAATCCTCCCACTTCCTTCACTAAACTTCTACGAATTACTGTGAAGTGACAAATATAATTCATTGATAATAATGTTTCTGGTGACCAGTCAGGCTTAAAATGTGGATCAAACCTTATTCCATTTTCATCAATTTTATCTTCATCTGTATAGATTAAATCTAGTGCTTGATTTTCATTTAATTTTTTAATTACTTCTTCTAAGGCAGTTGGAGCTAATTCATCATCATGATCTAATAAAGCAATATAATCTCCAGTGGCCATCTGTAAGGCATCATTAGAAGCTGCTGAAATATGACCATTTACTTCTCGAGTATAATACTTGATTCGACTATCCTCTTGAGAATATTCTTCCAATACCTTTATAATATTTTTATTCGGTGAGCAGTCATCAACAATACATAATTCCCAATTATTATATGTCTGATTAATTACAGAGTCTAAACATACACGTAGCCATTTTTCAGGAACATTGTAAACTGGTACTAAAATAGAAATTTTAGGTTGATAACTATATTTAACTTTTGTGTGGTGAATGTATTGCTCTTGTTTTAAAAACATCTGATATTGTGCATTCAAATCAATTTTTGTCTCTGAATAGCTTTTTGGTCCATGTAAAAACAGTCCAACTGTATGCTTAATAGCCGCTAAAACTCCATACTGACTTGAATAGGTTTTAAAGTGATAAAGACTTTTTGAGTTAAAAATTGCGAAACGATTAAAAAGTTTAATCTTAGTTGATTTTTTCTTCTCATCATCTAGGAACTCTAATGTAATATTTGATACACTTTTAGCGAAGTTAGCTTCTAAACTAAATCCAATATCGTTTCTCTCGATATTAAAATGGTGAGCTACATCTGCACGTTTTATTTTTTGAATTTTATATTCAGTACAATACTTATTACTCACTTTAATTTCAACATCTGAAGCAGAAAATGCCCATCCAGTGATAACTGCTCTTTTTTGTTCTCTAAAATACTCTACATTATCAATATGAAATTGAATGGGATAATGCCCACTATTAACTTTAAACATATTTGCAACTCCCTTTTTTAAAAACCTTCTTCCAAAATCTCAATTTGAAATAATATTTGTTTTATTCCCTTTAAATCCGTATTTTCTATAATTAAATAAGGGTCATCATCTAAAAATCCAAATAAATTATGATATATGAACTTTGCATTAGATTTACAATCATTTACTCTAACTACATGCTCTTTTTCCTCAAATATCAGTTTAATTTCATTTAATAAAAAAACAATTTTAGATTCTGCAAAATCCACTCGCAATCTTTCTATATTTGGTGTTTTCGTCAAATCAATTAATACTTTTCCATTCTCGTCTAAGTCAAAAACTATTATTTCGTCTTCACTAAACCCTCTCCCAGAATCTAAGTAAAGTTTTCTAATTTTTTTAGTAACTGCTATTTCCTTTTGAGATATTTGTTCTTGTTGAATTCTAATTTTTTCAACATCTTTCTTAAGTAATAAGTCATTAAATAGTGAAATTATTCTATCAACTTTTCTTAATGTCTCATCAAATTTATTTTTATCACAATTAAAACAAGCTGTCATATCTTTATTGACCGATTGGCATAAGTCTTGATTCGAAGAAATAAAAATAAATTTTCTATAATTTTCACTTGAAATATCATTCATATATATTTCATTATTATAAAAAGTATTAATTAAGTTTTCACAATCAGTATCAATTCCCTCTACTTGCCATAGATAATAATTTATTGTTTCCCATATCTCAAGTGATCCTTGTTCAAAAACAAAATAATTCTGGTTCAAACTTTCAATAAACTTTAGAGTAGTGTCTAGATGTGGTAATCCATTCTCAATATGTTCTAGCAACCATCTATGATCAATCTTATGAATTGATTTATAATAGAAATTACCTCTTTTTTCTAAATTAGATGTAGCAACTGTATAAAAAGGTGCCCCAATAAATACACCATACTTACTAACTCTTACTAATTCGGATATAAATGCCTCTCTCTTATCTCTCGGGATGTGTTCATAAACATCCAGAGCTATTACCAAATCATAAGAATCATCATTAACATTAACTAAGTTCGTTGCATCTCCTAAAATATAGCGAGGATCACTTAGTAAATAATCTGGAACCTCTATATCTAAGAATCTAACTTCTTCAATAGGGCAAAATTTTTCTAAATTACGATGCTCATTTGCTCCAATCTCTAAGATTGAAATCTTTTCAGCATCAAGTTTCTTTTTCATATTTTTAACTAGTATTTGTGCAGTTTTATAACGTTGATATTGATCAAAATGTACATTATGCATTATTATATCTCCCATTCATGTTCTATATAAAACTTACCTTCAGAAATATAGTCATTTCCAACCATAAAGCTTTTTGATTCACCCTTATAATCTATACAAACCAGTCCTTTTTGACTAAATATTCCAACATCTATTTGATAAATTCCATTTAATAAAGGTAATTTTTTTATAATATACTGAACTTTATGAGTTCCTAATGTATTTGGAATTTCTACGCCATCTAAAAACGTATTAGGTCCAAAGATATATTCTCTATCTGGTGTATAAAAAGCAACACCAATTAAAAAGTTGCTAATCTCATCAACATAAATATCATATTCTATTTCGACTCTTAACTCTTCAAATGATTTGATCTTCTCTTTATTTAAATTGATACTCTTTATTCTACCTAAAATATCTACTGGTTGATTTTGTGGCACTTGCTCTTCGATTTGCTCTTCGATTTGCTCTCCATATATTAAATAATTTTCATACAAATCACAAATATCATTAACTGGACCAGCAGCTTTTAAGTTTCCTTTCTCAATCCACACTGCTCTATCACAGAATCGACGAATTTGTTCAATTCCATGCGATACAAACAGTACAGTCGTTCCCTGAGATTTAATTTGTTCCATTTTTTCAATACATTTAATTTGAAATTTTGAATCTCCAACACTCAATGCCTCATCTACTATTAGAATCTCAGGTTCTACACTAATAGCAACTGAGAAAGCTAAACGTGCAAACATCCCACTTGAATAAGTTTTAACTGGTTGATGAATAAATTCACCAATATCAGCAAAGTCAATAATCCCATTAACTTTTTGATCAATTTCCTCTCGTGTATATCCCATCATAGAACCATTTAAGTAGATATTTTCTAATCCAGTATACTCTGGATTAAATCCTGCACCCAACTCTAATAGAGCTGATACTTTCCCATCTACAACTACTTTTCCATTAGATGGGGTTAAAACACCTGTTATAATTTTTAACAAGGTTGATTTCCCTGACCCATTTGTTCCTAATAATCCCACACTCTCCCCCTGCTTAATTTCTAAATTTATATCTTTAAGTGCATAATGAGCGTGTGAATATTTCTTTTTAAACGGATGTAGTGCTTCCTTTAACCTATCTGTATTTGAAGCATACATTTTATAAACCTTATCCATATGTTCAATTTTAATTATACTATCCATAAATATTCACCTCTTTTATAAAACATCTGAAAAATGCGGTTTAAGTTTTGTGTATACTTTTTTACTAACTAACATAGAAACTAAACAAATTCCCCAAAAGTATAGCGTATTAACCGGGTGTTCAAAAAACCATACTTTATTAATAAAAGTATCTCTAAACCCTTCAACAATATAGTATAGAGGATTTAACTTTAATAACCATCTGTATTGTTCGCTAACCATAGTATAATTCCACATGATTGGCGTTAACCAGTTTAATAACTGTAGAGAGATTATAACGATTTGACTTAAGTCTTTGAAAAAAACAACCACTGCACTTGTTAAATAAGAAATTGAAAGTACTACAGCAAAATTACACAGTATAAAATATGGGATTTGAAGATAATATATATCAGGTTTATATCCATTCAATACGTATATTATAATCATCAATAATATAAAGAAAAAATGAACAAATGATGACGAAGTAATCTTCACAATCGGTAAAATATCAATATTGAAAACAACCTTCTTTACAAGAAAACTGTATTCTGCAAAACAATTTGTTACACTTGTTAATGCATCCGAATAAAAGAACCATGGTGTCATTCCGGCTATTAACCACAAAACAAAAGGATATCCATTAACCGGTCCAGATTGAAAACCTACTTGAAATACAAACCAAAAAATTAATATTTGAACAATTGGATTAAAAAAAGCCCAAAATACGCCAAAGTACGATCCAGCATATTTTACTTTAAAGTCATTCTTTGACAAATTAACAACTAATCGCAAATCTTTCATGTTTGTACCTACCTATAACTTAAAATTATTGTATTAATATCTCATATTTTAACATTATACCATAAAGTTAACTCTTCGAGCTAGTCATAGTTGAATTTGTAGTTTAGACACAAGAGAAGCTTTAAAAGTCTCCTCTTCTTAATTACTTCATGTTACTATTCTTAGCTATTATATACACCTCATATACCTATAATCTACCTGAATTATCGACGATAGTTAAAAAAAGCTGTGGATAGTTCTAATTTGATGTGCACCCTAAAAGTTAAACTTTAATTATCTTCTGGAAAACCTTTGTTTTGATGAGTCCAAGTCTGTGAAATCAGCCGAAGGACACATATCCTTTATCTTTTGCGATGCTGATAAAAAACAAATTATCGATATCATTGAAAATCGCCGATTAAGTTCACTTCAAGTCTATTTCAAACAATATACCAAAGAAGCATGTACTCGTATGAAACACATTGTCATTAATATGTACGCCCCTTATATAAGTTTGATTAAGGAGCTTTTTCCTAATGCCAAAATCGTTCTTGATAACTTTCATCTCGTTCAACACATCTCACGTGCCCTAAATAAAACACAAATTTGTTTAATGAAGAAGTTCAAAAAACTCGGTCGTAAATTCAAACGCTATTGTCGCTTATTCTTAAAATCTCATACCTTACTTAACACGACAACTTATCGGTCAGTTTACTGTTTTAAACAACCGATTCGTGAAATTGATATTTTGAATTTTCTACTTGGTTATCTCCTGAATTAAGGGAAACTTACGATTTTTATCCAGGCTTACTTTTCGTTCTTAAAAACAAAAACTTAGAACGATTGAAACACTTACTTGAAACAGAACATCCTCTTATTTCTCCTGAGCTTCAAACAGCTTTTCAAACCTTTAAAACATATCACCCTTATATTACAAATACACTCATAATTCCTTACACTAATGGTCCTATTAAAGGAATCAATAATAAAATCAAAGTTATTAAACGCATTGCCTTTGGATACCGTAGTTTCTAGGTTCTATAATATTTGGTGTGGGTGATTCCCACACTTCTTTTATTTGGAATAAAAAATAAGTATAAAAAAAGAGACATCACGTCCCAAATTCTATACCATGTAATTGACCAAAAAAAACACGAAAGGATTGGGTTTATGTCTCACAATAATTGTATCTTAACTTTACTCGATTTAAAAGATAAAAATATTACTTTTTCAGAAAATTGGATGAAAGATGTTCAGATTAACGGGATCCGCTCTAAGGTGATTTCTGGTATCCTCTCTTTTCAACCGACCCATTGTTACAACTGTGGTCATCTCTTTGACTCACAAATCATTAAACACGGCTTCAAAACCTCTCGTATTAAGATGATGAAACTCTCTGGCTTTGATACCTATCTCGATTTAAAAAAGCAACGCTATAAATGCCGTCATTGTGATCGTACCTTTACGCTTAAAACCTCTCTTGTGGAATCTAATTGTTACCTTTCTAATCCCCTTAAACAAGCTATTTTCCTAGAGGCTAGCCATAAAAAATCCGAGTCAGATATTGCCCGTGAACTCAACGTATCCCATTCAACGGTCAATCGGATCATTCATACATCGTACGAGGAACAACCCCTTCATTTTAACTCTCTTCCAAAGGTGCTTTGTTTTGATGAGTTTAAGTCGGTCAAATCAGCGGAAGGGGCTATGTCATTCATTTTTTGTGATGCTTCTAATGGGAAGTTAATTGATATCGTTGAAGACCGTCGTCTAAGCACTTTAAAACCTTATTTCATGCGATTTTCTAAGGAGGCCCGTGAAGGTGTAACTCACGTTGTTATTGATATGTATGCTCCGTATATGACACTCATTAAAGAGGTGTTTCCCAACGCTAAAATTGTTTTAGATAAGTTCCACGTCGTTCAACTTTTATCTCGTGCCCTCAATAAAACTCGTATTCGTTTCATGAACCAAAACAAAGAATTCTACAATAAATTCAAACATTATTGGCGCCTTTTATTAAAAGCCCAAGAGGATATCCATTCTACCCACTACTTCTATTCTAACTGTTTCAAAAAGCAGATTTCTCAACAAGAAATCATCGACTTTTTACTCGCTTTAGATCCGGAATTAAAAGCCACTTATGACTTCTATCAAACCATCAAACAGGCCATCAAACTTCGCAACTTTGATGCTTTTCATCATGCCATTCAAAACCCCTCTGACTTACTTTCACCTGAAATGAAAACAGCTTTAAAAACATTAACTAACTACCAAGATTATATCAAAAATACGATTGAAACATCTTATACCAATGGAGTGCTTGAAGGGATTAATAACAAGATTAAAGTGATTAAACGCATGGCCTTTGGATACCGTAGTTTCTATCATTTCAAAGCTAGAATTTTGATTATCCATAAGTACACCTTTGAACAAAAAAATAAAAGGAATCAAACTGCTCAATGAGCAGCTTAATCCCTCACGATTACAGGTATAAAATTTCTTCACCCACACCAGTTGACAAAGAACCAGTTTCTATCACTTGAATCACCTGCCATGCGCAGCATGTCTCCTCCACTGGTAGAAATGAAATCTCGTATTCACATGATTCAAAACCAAAAGTAAAAATCCTAGTAGCTATGCTACTAGGATTTTACTTCAATTATTCATTGTAAACAGGTCACAATTTAATCAGTAACACTATTTTACAATAAATCGATCTCCTTGCTAAAAATTTGGTGTGATAACTTCATTTTATAACAAAGATTCTATTTAGGGCTGCCAGTACATCAATTCTACAACGCATATCTGTACGGCCACAAACAATAAAATATTTCGAATATTTGGAAAATCAATGAGCATACTTAGACATCTCCGCTAAAATGACATACAAGCTATATTTATCAAAACCTTTATAAAAAGTAGCTTTCGCTCCATTCATTTTGAAGTGCCACGAAGAAATAGAGGAATTCATTTCATGATGAGTGGCTTCAAATTGCATAGACTTCGACAGCTGAAGCGGAACAGCCATCAAATTTCCTTTCATAAAAAATCGACCTCCTTAGTTTTGATAGCTACAGTATAGCTCAAAATTGGAGGTCGAAATAGACATGTTTATAGTAGAAGTTTTATTTTTTAAATTGTCTTCCGTAAAGGGATCATATCACTTTAGATTACAGTATTTCTCTACAAGTTCTATAGTACTAAAAAACCAATAAAATTATCATAATCAGATTTTTAGCAATTAAACCCTTTTGATTTCTATAACTAATAAATATCAATTATTAATTATAATAGTTTGTGCTAACTCATTCTTTGTTCCATTTGCTCCAATAGCTACAACTTTCAATTCATGATTTCCATTGGTAAACTTGGTTGTATCCAAAGTATATTGATAAGCAGCATCTGTAGCATTATATTTTGGATACGCATTTTGAACATCTGATCGTGTATATCTGGTAGCATTTCCTTGCTTCATTCCATCAACATATACTTCAATTCGTTCAATCGCTCCTCCATATAAGTACCATCCATTCACTGTTGTTGTTCCTCTTACAGTACCATTCACTACTGGATTATCAATCACTCCTAAATATGGCAAATTATCAACAACAATGTTACGTTTTAATTCATTTGTTGTTCCATTCGCTCCAACCGCTACGATTTTCAACTCATGGTTTCCATTTGTAAACTTTGATGTATCTAGCTCGTATTGGTATGCCGCTTGGTTGGCATTATATTGTGGATATGCATTTTGAACATCTGGTCGTGTATATCTGGTAGCATTTCCTTGCTTCACTCCATCAACGTACACTTCAATTCGTTCAATCGCTCCTCCATATAAGTACCATCCATTCACTGTTGTTGTTCCTCTTACAGTACCATTCACTACTGGATTATCAATCACTCCTAAATATGGAAAATTATCAACAACAATATTACGTTTTAATTCATTTGTTGTTCCATTCGCTCCAACCGCTACGATTTTCAACTCATGGTTTCCATTTGTAAACTTTGATGTATCTAGCTCGTATTGGTATGCCGCTTGGTTGGCATTATATTGTGGATATGCATTTTGAACATCTGGTCGTGTATATCTGGTAGCATTTCCTTGCTTCACTCCATCAACGTACACTTCAATTCGTTCAATCGCTCCTCCATATAAGTACCATCCATTCACTGTTGTTGTTCCTCTTACAGTACCATTCACTACTGGATTATCAATCACTCCTAAATATGGAAAATTATCAACAACAATATTACGTTTTAATTCATTTGTTGTTCCATTCGCTCCAACCGCTACGATTTTCAACTCATGGTTTCCATTTGTAAACTTTGATGTATCTAGCTCGTATTGGTATGCCGCTTGGTTGGCATTATATTGTGGATATGCATTTTGAACATCTGATCGTGTATATCTGGTAGCATTTCCTTGCTTCATTCCATCAACATATACTTCAATTCGTTCAATCGCTCCTCCATATAAGTACCATCCATTCACTGTTGTTGTTCCTCTTACAGTACCGTTCACTACTGGATTATCAATCACTCCTAAATATGGCAAATTATCAACAACAATGTTACGTTTTAATTCATTTGTTGTTCCATCCGCTCCAACCGCTACGATTTTCAACTCATGGTTTCCATTTGTAAACTTTGATGTATCTAGCTCGTATTGGTATGCCGCTTGGTTGGTATTATATTGTGGATATGCATTTTGAACATCTGGTCGTGTATATCTGGTAGCATTTCCTTGCTTCACTCCATCAACGTACACTTCAATTCGTTCAATCGCTCCTCCATATAAGTACCATCCATTCACTGTTGTTATTCCCCTTACGGTACAATCAACTCCTGGATTATCAATCACTCCGATATAATATAAATTCTTAATCGTAATCTGTTGTTTTATCTCATTTGTTGTTCCATCCATTCCCACAGCTACAATTTTCAACTCATGTTTTCCATTTATAAATTTAGTTGTATCCATTGAATATTGATACGCTGCTTGATTGGCATTATATTGTGGATATGTATTTTGAACATCTGATCGTGTATATCTGGTAGCATTTCCTTGCTTCACTCCATCAACGTATACTTCAATTCGTTCAATCGCTCCTCCATATAAATACCAACCACTAATCATTATTGTCTCTTTCACATTCGAATCTTCAGTTGGAGTATCCAAGTGTCCGATATACGATAGATTACTTATTTTCCCAGGATTATTAAATGATTTTGATGAATCTCCAGTAAAAGCACTAATATTTGATTTAGAAATATATCCATTTGTAGAACTCCATGTATATTGCGAACTAAATGACGGCTTATTATTTAAAATTGGAGTATCTGTTTTTATTGCATAGAATCCATTACTCTCGCCAATAATTAATACTGGATAGTTTTTAATTTTATAGTTACTTTTTTTATTTTTGGTTTGATATAACGTTGATGATGATGTATTAGCAGATGATTTAATATCAACAATAATGTCTGATGTCTTAATACCTATCGTGTAGTAGTTGTAATCCTTTAATCCGCTAGCACTGTCAAATCGATAATACCATCCTGCAATTTTTTCACCCCAGAATGGATCGGATGCATATTTAACATTCATCCCACTACCTTTATTCCCAACATGAGAACCAAAGTAACGATAATCATCGATCGGATCCGTATAACCCCACGATAAATAGCGATCAGCGTGATAATTAATTCCTGCTTCAATACTTGGGAAACTTGTTCCATTTCCATATGGGTTATTATCCGTGGCATTCATACCAAATAAATTATTTTTTTTGATACTTAGGCTACTTTTTCCCCATTCACTTTCGTGAATTCCCATCGCATACTGTAAGGCACCATTAATTCCATACTTATCCTGAACCGCATAGAAATACTGACCAGTATTTACTAGCTTTCCAGCGGCACCGCCATTTGCGTTAGTATACGTATCGAAAGTGTTAGAAATGTAATTTGATTTTGATCGGATTGGGAGATACTGATAGTAGTTATAAAACGGATTACTTTGGTTCACAGCACCCGTTCCATCAACACGGATATTTTGCCAATTCGTATAAAAGTATACCCCATCGTAACTATAGTACTTCACACCTGAAGACATCCAGCTTGGTGCTTTTCCTACCGTCACTTTTGAGTAATTTCCTGCTACCTTAACATTACTTGTTAAATAATGAAATAAAGTACCATTTTCATTAGCATAATACGAAGGTGATTGAACAGTCGCAGTCGAATATAATTCAATACTTTTTGCATTTGAATCATTATATTTATCTAAGTACTGATCAGAATAATTTAATTCCGGTACATTTAAATTCGTCTGTGCTTCTTCTACTGAAGACTTAGCTGTTGAGCCGGCTGGCACATAGTATGCCACTGTCTCAATTTTGTAATCAACATACTTTCCATCACCATTTAAATCCAGACTAAACGTATGCGTCTGTGATTTTGGAACTTTTCCTTCATATCCAGAAAGATAAATATGATAATAATTCGTATCTTCTCCAAGATATAAAGCATCATCAACATAGCATGAATTCACATACGTCCCATGCTGCGTCGAACCATTTAAAGGATATAAATTATGATTTGGTCGGCATTGTAATGCCTTCATAATTTCAGACGTAGTCTTTCCTTCTTGAGTTTGTCCCTCTGGAACGACTTGCCATAATTGAACAAGCCCTGTTCCTGTAGCACGCTCCTCAGCAAATAAACTGATTTCTTCAATTGAGCCTTCAATAAGTTCAGTGCCCTCTACTGATACATCATTTGAATCCTCATCTGGTTGTACTACATTATCTTCCTCTAGTTGCTTATCAACATTATTGTTGACTTCAATCGTACTCTCTTCTTGATCCTGTCCAGACGTCTCTTCCTCTACGTCTACTTCAGGGTCATTTTCTTCGAAATTCATCGTTTTGTCATTCGAATCAGACTCCTGACTTGGATCCAGCGTCGCCTGATTATTATCTAACGAATTTTCTTGGTCATCACGTTGAGCTTGTGATGACAAGTCTAGCTCTGCTGAACTATTATCAGGTAACATCGCACTTACAATCGTTGCATACCCACCCAAATGATTAAATAATAAACAGGCAGCTAAGATCCCCTTTAACAGAATCAACTTATTCTGCCTCTTACCCATTCATCCAATCTCCTTTATCAAAATTGACATAGTCAATATAATTATAAAATATAACCTAAGATTTGTCATCAAAACTCTACATAATCTCTATTTTTCTATAACTTCATACATAAGAAATAGTATTTTTTGTCTATGCGTAAAAAATTGGACTGCTTCTATAGTCAATCTATGTTGTTAGTAGTTAATGATTTTAAGTTTCATACAATTAATATAGTTTTCCCTCTTTTTCTCTCTAGAAAAAAAGCAACACAGAGTTAACGACTATCTTAAAACAAATACGCTATATCCTCTCATGATAAAGAGTGTCGTACTGTTTAAAATATGAGTCATTAATTAAAGTGTTGCTAGCATTTCTATTAAAAGAAATTATTCTCCACTCATCAATAGTTGGATGATCATTGCAATTAACAAAAGGCTTGTCGTACCAATTCCAGTGAGTGTATATTTTTGTTCAAGTGGTATGATACGTTTTGGCTTTTTAGGTTTTTTCTTTTTCCTTGGTTTAAGTTCAATCTCTAATTCTTCTGCATTTTCCTCTTCTTCTTGTTGATGCTTTTGCTCATAAAAATATAAAGCTAAGTCCATAGCTAAGTGGTATCTTTTACGTGAAAAATTCTTTTTTAAATCGTTTAATAAATTAGGATACATTCCTTCATCCCAGTGAGTCAATGTATAATCTAACATTTCAGTATTATGCTTTTGAAAAACGAGTGAATCTCCTAATACAAGATGATAACAGTCGTTTAGAAAATCTTTATCATCTGCGTTTTCTTGCAAGTTATCAAGTAATAATTCACGAACCTTTAAAATATTTCGTTTCTTTAGACAGCTAACCATTTCTTCAAATCGAGCTTCTTTTTGTTCTGTCGTCATCCTTACTCCCCCTTCCACAAATAACTCCTTATCACATTATATTCATAGAAAGTTCGACAATATGACAAAAACAACTCCTCTGTTAGATATCATCTCTGAACAGGACGAGAATCATCTCACCTTTGTCCATCATCAAGTAAAAATGATAGTCCTTATTAAGGATAACTAGATACTATTAATGTGCAAAAATACTTCCAATTAATTTCCAGTAAAAAAAGAAAAAACATTAACTCAATCCCGTGTATAATTTAGTCTCCTACAACAAATCAACAAGGGGGATTAAGTTAATGTTCATAGAAGGTATTTTATCAGATGACAATTCAATTTTCAAGTTTTTACGTGGATTAGACCTAGATCTATTTCTGTCAAAACCACAATTTAATCATTTAACAGCTTTTCTTAATCATATGACACGAGAATCTTATGATGGAAAAATTTCAAATGTAAAACATAGACATCGCACCTCTTTAGGTCGTTTTCTAAACAAAAGCCAATGGGAATGTGATGCCATTTCTACACACCTTCAATCATACATAACCTCGTATATCTATAATCGTTCACAAAGCACTGGGCAACCCGTCTATGTGTCTATTGATGATATGACCTGCGTCAAGACTAAACCTTCGTCACAGGCCAGTCATCCAATTCAAGGATGCGGGTGGCACTTTTCGCACGTCGCTAAACGACAAGTCTACGGACACCAATTTGTAGCAGTTGTTCTTTCTTGTGATGGAATCACCCTCCCTTATCAACTGATTCCGTATGAAAAAGATAAAGCAAGTAAAATTGAATTAGTTCAACAAATCCTAAAGACTTTGCCTACTCCACCTCTAAAAGGCTATTTTCTTGCCGATAGTTGGTATACCTGTACCTCATTATTAACACTGGCACATGATGAAGGGTTTGCCTATCTTGGAGCTGTTAAAACGAACCGTGTTATTTTCCCTAAAGGTCACCGTCCTAAAGGGATTCAACTTAAAGTATTCGCTCACCAACTGAACTTAAAAGATTTAGACCTAGTGACCGTCGGATCGACTCAATATTATACCTACACCTATGAGGGGAGGATTAAGGGTGGTGAACTCGTTAAGATTATTTTAAGTTGGCCTAAAAAGACAGTTTTTAATGAGAAGACATTACGTTGTTTTATTAGTCAAGATAATCAATTATCCGCGAAACAGATTCTCAAACACTACACTAAGCGATGGCCAATCGAAACATTTTTCCGTGATACCAAACAAAGCTTTGGATTGGCGAACTATCAGATTCGCACCTTAAAAGGAATTAGACGTTTAATGTTACTCATCCAATTGGTCTATCTTTATATTCATCAAAAGAAAACAAATCATCAATCGTTTGGTGAAACATTACGTATGCATCAAATCGAATGTTATCGAGATGTTATTAAATTCGTGCACGATCAAACACGTCATGGTATGAACCTGTCCTCAATTTTTGAGACGTTGAAAGTAGCTTAGGATAAGTGAAAATTCTTGTATTGAAAAAATTTTCCTAAAAAATGTACATTAATAGTAGATAAATAAATTCAAAAAGCAAGTTATCATTAGGACAACTTGCTTTTGGTTATTTTAATAAAAAAATAGTCATTATGAAATCAACTGTACCAAAAAGAAAAAATAACATCGGAATAAAACATAAGGTCCTTAACTTTGACTTTAAAAGATTAGGTGTAATTGAATATCTAATCATGTAAAGTAAAAACTCAATAGCAATTAAGGTTTGAAAAAATAAAAGAGATTGCTTTATTAGTACTGGACCGACTAAATGAAGAACAACCATCTTAACAATTTGAATCGATACGACTGAAATAATGCCTAAAAAAATCTTCCCAACCTCGTACGTCCAATCCCGATCCCTTATCATTAAACGATAGAAAAATGTACAAATATAAGATGCTGTTAACAGTACAGGCACATATAAAAACGTGTGATATCCTATTGCAATCATTTCTAACAATTCCATCATTACCTTTTCCCTTTCCATCAAGTAAACATATATTGAATCATTTATAAATATGCTCTAGAAACTCTTATATTCAAAACTTAAAAAGGAAGTAGTCTAGCTGATTACTTCCTTTTTTGTTGATGAACGGTTTTGTCATACTTGCCTATCACGCTACTAATAGTATATGCGTGGCTGTCTTTTATCATTCATCTTTCACTTTGTAAATAATCATTCTTTATTAGTTTTCATCCATCGATTCATTTGGATAATCAACGTTGGAATGAACCCTAAAAGATAAATGATTCCTAATTGATTCAGTGTAATGTCTGTCACCATGAAGAGTGAGTTTAACTGTGGTAACAATAAAATTGAGTTTAATAAGATAAACCCAACAACAAAGGCTCCAATACTATACATATTTGAGAACAATCCAATATTAAAGATAAATTCTTTACTACGACAATTGAACCCATGGAATAGGCGAGATAAACAAAGCGTCGCAAACGCTAAAGTCGCTGCTAATCCATGACTTTCTTCAAGTCCAATAAAGTATGCAATCATCGTCACAATTGCAATTAGTACCCCTTCTGTTGCAATTCTTTTCATTGTTATTGTATCTAAAATCGATTCACGAGCATCACGCGGTTTTTCCTGTAATAAGTTTCGTGTTGATTTTTCCATCCCGATTGCAATCGCTGGTAAACTATCGGTCACTAAATTGATGAATAGTAAGTGCACGGAATAAAACGGCACAGGTAACATAAAAATCGAAGCAAAGAGCACACATAAAATTCCTGAAAAATTTCCTGATAATAAATAGGTGATCGTATTTTTAATATTCGCATAGACATTACGTCCGGTCATGACGGCCTTCACAATTGTGGCGAAGTTATCATCCGTTAAAATCATCGAAGCTGCATCTTTTGAAACTTCCGTTCCCGTAATTCCCATCGCAATTCCGATATCCGCACTTTTTAATGCTGGCGCATCGTTTACGCCATCCCCTGTCATAGCAACGATATGTCCTAAGTCTTGCCATGCCTTAACGATACGAATTTTATGGGCTGGTGCGACACGCGCATAGACCGAAATATGAGGTAATTTTTGTTTTAACTGTTCATCTGATAATTGATCCAGTTCATTGCCATCTAAAACGAAATCGCCATCTTCATAAATCCCAATTTGCGCTGCGATACTTTTCGCTGTTACTTTATGATCTCCTGTAATCATGATCGGCTTGATTCCGGCCTGCTTACAATCTGCGACTGCCTCTGCGCTCTCAATTCGAGGTGGATCCATCAATGAGATGAGTCCTAATAATACTAAGTCATGCTCGTCGTTCATCTCCAACTCGTCTTTATCGACTTTCTTATAGGCGAATCCTAAGACGCGCAACCCTTGCTTTGCAAACTGTTGGTTGATTTCTTGATAGACTTGTTGGTCAGTACTTGAAAGTGGACGAATGCCATCAACAGTAAAGACTTGATGACAACGCGCCAACAATTCATCAGGAGCCCCTTTGATGAGCATAGTAGATTGACCGTCAATCATTTGGAGCGTACTCATTAACTTGCGCTGTGAATCGAAAGGTAACTCACTTAAACGGTTATATTTGTTACGAAGATCCATCTCATCTATTTGATATTTTTCTAATAAATCAACGAGTGCTAACTCGGTTGGATCTCCAATACGCTGCTGGGTGGTCGTCGTTGAATCATTACATAATCCACAAGCAAGCATCAATAATCGATCCGGATCTTGATTTGGATGAAGTTGATCCCAATTAATTAATTCATCACTAATATATAGTTGCTGGGCCACCATTTTGTTTTGTGTTAAGGTCCCCGTTTTATCACTGCAAACAACCGATACAGATCCTAAACTTTCGACACTATTTAAATTTTTAATAATAGCATTTTCTTTCGCCATCTTTTGTGTTCCGATCGCTAAGACGATGGTCACAATCGAAGCTAACGCTTCTGGAATCGCTGCAACTGCTAATGCGACTGCAAACATCATCGCATCAATCGTTGATGCGCCTTGAATCATATTTAAAATAAAGACAATAATACAAACCCCAATAATCACAAATGATAAACGACGACTAAAGGCATCTAAATTTCGTTGCAGAGGTGTTTTACGGGCTTCTGTTTCATTCATTAACGTTGCAATTTTCCCAATCTCAGTTTCCATCCCAATATTGGTGACCACAGCGACTCCACGTCCATAAGTGACTAATCCACTTGAGAAGACCATATTTGTTTGATCCCCAAGGGCACAATTCTCAGTTAAAATCGGCTCAATCCCTTTATCGACACTCACTGCTTCCCCGGTTAACGCACTTTCATTCACTTGTAAGCTATATGCTTCTAATAGTCGTGCATCCGCGCTCACAACATCTCCCGCTTCAAGTAAAACAATATCCCCAACGGTTAGCTCAGTTGATGGAATCTCTTGTTTCTCCCCCTGACGAATGACTTTCGCATGTGGGGTTGATAGTGCCTTTAAGCTTTGTAGTGATTTTTTTGCTTTAACGGTTTGTACCGTCCCTAAAATCGCATTTAACGTAATCACCGCTAAAATAACGAGTGCACTTTCAACATTATCACTAAGCATAGAGATAATGGCCGCTGCAATTAAAATGAACACGAGTAGATCTTTAAACTGATCAATGAAAATTTGAAAGATGGTAGCCTCTTTTTCCTCAAGTAAGGCATTTAATCCATATTGTTCTTGACGCTTACTCACCTCTTCTGGTGTTAATCCTTGTTCTGAGGTTTTTAATTCTTTTAATACTTCATCACGAGACGATTGATAAAAATGAGCCATTAAAGTTTCCCCACTTTCCTTTGACGTAATTTTTTAAGCACAACGAAAGCAATCACAACGACTGCTATTCCTAAAATAAACCACTTTCCTTGATCATAATACCCCATCACATCAGTCCAACGCTCCGCTAACCAGTAACCAAGTGTAATTAAAAGACTATTCCATACTAAAATTCCAAGACTTGAAGCGAGTAAAAAGGTGCTCAAGTTTTGTTTCGTAATGCCTGCCATAAACGAAATATACGTGCGAAATAGCGGAATGACACGGCCAATTCCAACTGAAATCGTCGCATATTGTCGATAAAAGCGTCTAGTAGATTCAATCCCTTTTCTCGACTTAGGATAATAATCCATGATTTTATCGAGAACTGCATTTCCACCGCTATATCCGATACTGTAGCAAATCATCGAACCTAAAAGTCCTGCAACCACACTAATAATGATCACAAGGACAAGGGGCCTTCCACTTGAAACGGCCATGGCACCTGAAAGTGGTAACACGACTTCGCTTGGTAGTGGCAAACAGGCATACTCAAGTGCAATAAACAAAAACATTGCAATCAGTCCATACTGAGTAATGAAATCAATTATCCATTCCATCGTTTCACTCCTTTTGATTATGTTTGTTCAACCTCGTTACGATAACTTAATCTTTCGTCTCATCCGTCTAATGGCTCATATCCTTTTAATGATATGAAAAAAAGGAGCAGTCAAGCACACTAAGATACAAAAAAAGATTTAAGTTATCCCAACTAAAGGCGTTGTTATAACATAAGTCTCGTCGAGAATCCTAAACTATCCTTCACAAATAAAGTCGCTTACCTTTTAAGTGAAAAATTTAGATTCTTAGTGACACCAGAATGAGTCTCTATTATCCCCATCATTGAGGATAGCTGTCGGCAATAAGCTGCCATATAGCACAGAGAACTCCTCCGCGATTGTTGATGTTCACCACACTTGTATCAGTGTTGACTACTCCCTTATTGTTACTAATAATATAGCAGCTAAAAGCCCAAATGTTAACCCACTAGATTGTAAAAATTTTGTGATAAAAAACATTGGATTCTTCTTATAAAAGATGAGTAAATCTCTTTTTAATCAATGATAGATAATAATCTCGCTATTATTGGCAATTCGTGATTAGTGGGGCATACCTTGTGTACGAGAAGGCCAAGAACTCTATAGCTAAAGATTCAAACTTTTCTATGTTTGTACTTAGTTGTATCTTCTATCTATTTCTAATTTCAGCGATTGGTAAGGAAAACTTCTTGTACTACAACAAGGAATGCGGGCCGCCCAATTACTTAACTTAGGTAAATAGTACGTTTCTTCATTCATATAATCTTCAATCTCGTATGAGATAGAAATCCAAAAATCTTTAATTTGTCCTAAAATACTACGATTATCCGTTTTTGTATAATGAATCATTTGGCAGTCCTTCAAATAGGCATCGATTTGTTCTGCATTAATACCTTCTAGAACAAAGGTTTCTCTAATTGCCTCTTGAAATAAGAGATCAAATGTTTTAAACTGTGCCATCTTTAATCCATAAAAAACAATTGGATAACGTGTCGCATTATTCATGAAAATGACAACTTTACGACGATTAAACGTATATACATGACCATGCCATTCAAAAAATGGATCTCTATTTATTTCATCGATGGCTTCTAATGAAACTTTCATTGTGTCAGCTAATTGTTTTGTGAGCTGAATTTTCAATTTTACGCCCTCCTTCTTAAATTATTTATATCTTAACATATAACCTCTTCCTAATAAAAGAACTCTTCTGATTTCATTGAACCAGAAGAGTTTTTTACTTTATTTTTCAACATATCCGAATTTTGTATGATCTATGGCATTAATATTCAATATTATTTTTTAAAGATTTTATTAAAAACACCTTGAATGTTTTCGATTCCCGACTGAATCGATGAGGTGATTTTATCTTTAAATTCCGTCCATTTATCTTCTTTTTGTCCTTCTGTCATCGCGACATTGACAGCTTCTTGTAAGTCAACAAAGGCCTCATGATTCGGTGATAGTTCTAATCCCTTTTCAATGGTTGTTAATGATTGTTCATAATCTCCTTCTTCATAATACGTTACGGCCTCAACTAAAACGTCTTGTATCCACCAACGCTTAGCGGAATCGGCTAATTGTTGTGCTTTCTCATAGTTAGGATCCCATTCAATAACTTGTTGATAATGGTAGTAGGCTTGCTCCCATTCCTTATTAATGGCAAAGGATTCAGCTTTCTCAAAGACTTTTCTTGATTGATTTAACTGTTCAATTTGTTCCTGGAAACTTTGAATATTAGATGATTTATTCGCAAAGGATTCAATTCGTTTAGCGATTCCTATCGCCTCGTAATAACTCATATCCTCGGCTTTAAATTTTTCAAATGTTTCTAATGCCTCCTGTGTTAAAAACGCATCAAATGCCTCTCCTTGTTTCGCATACAAGTCATAGCGAATCTCCTCAAAGCCAAATAAATCATTTTCTTGATAATAGGTAATAGCTTGATTAAATACTTTTTTTAATTGATAGTTAAAAGCAAACACCCCAATCATAAACATCACTATTAGTGCTAAGATACCTATCAGCAGCTGTTTTTTATATAGTTGAAACCATTGCTTCAACCATTCAACTCGTTCCTTCATTTTCATCATTAAAACTCCCTCCCCCTTTATCATCATCTCTTTTACTCACTAAGAGTAAATTGAAATATGAGATGATTGCTCATTTTGTATCTAGATAAGTGGCGCTAATTTTTTCATTACTGAAAATTTTTAGCGCCACTATAGTTAGTCTTGGTATTAAAAAGGCCGATATCATCAGCCTGATTCTAAAAATGTCAATCATATTTCGCTATGTATCTAGTGTATCATAATCAGTCAACTTTTGTTGAATAAGATATTTCCAATTCAAAAGTCATTAGCCTAAACTAATGACTTTTGTTTTACATACGACTTTCGTTTTCTATAGATAAATCTAAAAAAGTCATATCAACTGATATGACTTTACATCGTACAACTTCCTACTCCACGTTGTTTAGAGATTTGTAATTTTTTAGTCGCTAATTTAATTTGTTCGTCAATATCTAATGTATTAGCTAAATATCCTTTACTAACTCCGATACAGCATGTTATCTGTCTTTTTGCAGAAATTTTTTCATTATTGCTGATCTCATTAATCAAAGAGGTAATAAGCTTCAATAACTCTTCCTCATTAGATTTTTTTATCACAACAATGAAATGTTGGCCATAATGGCGTGAAATATAAGCATTTGGAAAATAGATTTTCAGCAAATTAGAAATTTCTATTAAGACTTTATCGCCTGCTAAATACCCAAATGATTCATTATAAGAACTTAAATCATTAACATCTATTAACAAGAAATAATAAATTTCATTATGACCTAATTCTATTTCTAATTCTAATGTTTCATACAAGGCTTCTTTCGTTAATGTCTTTGTTAATGGATCGAATATAGTACTTTCTTTAGCTTTCTGTTTTAAGGATTTAAAGTAACTATTATATCTATATGCACCATAAGTTACACCCATCCCAGCTAGTGCGGTAAGGAGATAACCACCTAACTTCAGCACCATAGATGTTATATTATTCTTAGATAGATAATGGCTATTATCGCTATTTTGAATCATAGCCATGATAAAACTAATTGCTCTAACTTCTTGATTCACCGGTTTTTGCAAATCCGTTGTGTATTGATAAACCGTCTCATAATCACCTAATTCTAATAAGTGGAGTAATACATTATCGATAATCAGTCTTTTCCGTTCAACCGAATCATTAGTCAGTTGTAAGTCAGATAATAATTGTCGATATTCCTTTACATAATCTATCTCTTGATTCCCTCTATCATACTCTAAGTCTAATTTCATTTTATCTATCAATAAACTTGTTAAGTCTGATACAGTAGTTTGTGTTTTTAATTCCTGTAATTTTCTTATATACATCTCACATTCTTCATATCTCCCATCTGAATGAAGAAAAAAGGCTTGATTAAAATCAATAAATATTAAATATTGAATCTTTTGTTCAATCGATAGATTAGAGGTTGCTTCTTCTAATGATTTCAATTCCTCCTGTATAGACTCGTAACCATACAAATAATAATGATTGTGAAGCCATAGTGAAACATAAATTAAATCAGGATCATCTGGAGACAATTCAAAATAACGATTGATTACCTCTATTGATTCTTGATAGCGCTGATTTGAATAGTATGACAAACTCAGCCGACCCAAAATTTCAATTTCCAAATCTTCATATCCCTCTTCAACACTCATATCTAGTGCCCTTATAAATTCATTTAAGGCCAAATCAAAAAAACCATTTAGTTCATAAACTGAGGCTAATTGTTTTCTTAATTGAATCTTCTTATAATAATCATTAGTTAATTCAACTGCCTCACCTAATAAATAAATTGGAAAGCTAGTATGATTTGTATAGTTTAGTAATGTTTCAGAAAAAAGCTGATAAAAAGAAGCTGTTAGTTCAGCATCTCGTAATTGATAGGCCACATTATTTGCTTCATTAAAATAAAAATATCCTTTTTCAATATCCCCCATGGCTATATAATTAACCGCTAATGTTTCATAAACCTTGAGGTCAATCATTTTATTGGTATGACTCCCAGGGCTAATGACATTTAATAAATAATTATTTGAATCCTCATATGCTTCTTCTAACGAGGCAATTTTCCCAAGAGAAAGATAAATTTTTCCAAATGATTGGCGATGTTTCAGTTTGATTAACTCCTGATTAATATCATCTTTATACTGCTTTAATTGTTCCTGTGTTAATTCCTGTACATCCCCATCGTACATTAACTGTATAAATTCATCACTTGCTAGCGGTTTCGAAACCACTTTTAACGTTAGTGTAAGTAAAATTCCAAATAAAAGGATAATACCTATTGCCCCAATCAATATGGCCTTCACCTTCATCCTCTTTCCCTCCTATGGAAATATAAATAAATCTATATGATATATATGAAAACTAAAGTCTTAAATAATTCTCAACATAAGCTATCAGTAGTAAAAGGTTTACAATCAAACAATACCCATTATATTTTTACATAATATAACATTTTATTGCAACTTAACTATCATATCATGTCATTTCCTGAACATCAATCTCATCTAATTGAAATCTTTCATTTTTATCAAACTAAACGAATATATTTATATTATTCCAAGTCTTTTGAAGGTGGTGTTTTATGTATCCAGTTTATAAATATATCGGAAAACGTGAAGAATGCGAAGAAGTCAATTTAACCTTCCCTCCTCAACACCAAGATCAACAGCCAGGATTCGAATACTTAATGCAGCCACGCCCTATCTCAGAAAATCCATATGCAACATCAAGTCAGAAGTTAAAAGATAAGGTTGCGATTATTACGGGTGGTGATTCTGGAATTGGTCGCGCTGTTGCCTATCTTTTTGCTCGTGAAGGAGCAGATATTGTCATTGCCTATCTTGATGAACATATTGATGCGAAAGAAACACAACAACATATATTAGAGCTCGGGCGAGATTGTATCCTTGTTCCAGGCGACTTAAGCAAAAAAGAAATGGCAAGTGAAGTCGTGCGTCGAGCACTTAATCGCTTTGGACAAATCGATATTCTTGTGAATAACCACGCCGTTCAATTCATAACAGATAGTATTTTAAATATTAGCGAAGAACAACTGGATCGAACTTTTAAAACAAATATCTACTCTTTCTTTTATATGACACAAGCGGCACTTCCTTATTTAAAGCGGGGAAGCACTATCATTAACACCACGTCAGTGACAGCTTACGAAGGAAATAAGCATTTAATTGATTATAGTGCAACAAAAGGCGCTATCCTTACTTTCACTCGTTCACTTTCCCAATCTCTAGTTGAGAAAGGCATTCGTGTTAACGGAGTTGCACCCGGCCCAATTTGGACACCCCTTCAACCAGCCTCATGGCCAGCAGAAGCACTCGAAACATTCGGAACAAAAACATCTAAAGTTCCGATGAACAGAGCCGGACAACCTTTTGAAGTGGCACCAGCCTTTCTCTTTTTAGCTAGTGATGATTCAAGTTACATGACCGGACAAATTCTTCATCCAAACGGCGGAACGATAACAAGTACTTAAAAAAAACGGTTAGTCATCATTTGTGATGGCTAACCGTTTTTTCAAATCCACACTTTACTAAGAGGGGAGAGGAATCGTAATAATAAATTGAAATTGGAATGTATCTGAATCATATTCCCACATCGTCATTCCATCATAGAATCGGATACCTCATCTAACAAACTCAAGCGCAAAACCTCTCCCGTATAAATCAGATTGGGATTATTAATTTCATTTAAGTTCACTAATTCATTCACTGTTGTTCCATATCGAGCTGCAATTTCTGATAATGTATCTCCACTTTGTACCGTATAAGTTGCCACTGATGCACTACTTGATCCGCTCACATTCCCTCGAATTCTCAACACTTCTCCTGGATAAATCAGGTTCGGATTACTAATCTCATTTAAGTTCACTAATTCATTCACTGTTGTTCCATATCGAGCTGCAATTTCTGATAATGTATCTCCACTTTGTACCTTATATATTGTTAGTGAAGAACTACTTGATCCAATCATTCTTCCTCGAATTCTCAACACTTCTCCTGGATAAATCAAATCCAGATTACTAATTCCATTTAAGCTGACTAATCTATTCACTGTTGTTCCATATCGAGCTGCAATTTCTGATAATGTATCTCCACTTTGTACCGTATAAGTTGCCACTGATCCGCTTACATTCCCTCGAATTCTCAACACTTCTCCCGGATAAATTAAATTTGGATTACTAATTCCATTTAAGCTCATCAACTCATTTACCGTTGTTCCATATCGAGCTGCAATTTCTGATAATGTATCTCCGCTCTGTACCTTATATATTGTTAATGAAGAACTACTTGATTCACTCACTCTTCCTGGGATTCTCAACACTTCTCCCGGATAAATTAAATTGGGATTACTAATTCCATTTAAGCTCATCAACTCATTTACCGTTGTTCCATATCGAGCCGCAATTTCTGATAATGTATCTCCACTCTGTACCTTATATATTGTTAGTGAAGAACTACTTGATTCACTCACTCTTCCTGGGATTCTCAACACTTCTCCCGGATAAATTAAATTTGGATTACTAATTCCATTTAAGCTTATCAACTCATTTACCGTTGTTCCATATCGAGCCGCAATTTCTGATAATGTATCTCCGCTCTGTACCGTATACGTTGTCACCAAAGTTGAAGATTCACTTGGATTAGATGGCTTTTGTTCTTCAGGTACACTTGAAACAGGTGTCGAAACATCAGATAAGAAAATTCCATCCGTAAAATAATCTAAATCAACTGAGCTTCCATCAATTCCAGAAATAATTCCGGTATCACTATACTGAAATCCAACCCAGTCTAACCATGTACCATTTGCTTGTGGACTCTCTACTCCATATTCTGCCACCCAAAGTGGATATTGGGCAATTGTCTCATCCCAAATGTTTATCGCATTTGATGTATCACTATAAACGACGACTTCTTTTCCACTTAATGACTCTACGGTCTGTAAAAAAGCTAATCCTATCTCATTGATTTGATTTCGCGATAAATTACCAAAATACTCAAAATCCATGGCTAATCGACAATCAATCGTTTTTCCTTCAAGATTCGATACAAAAAAGGCCGCCTCCGATTGTGCTTCCTCTACCGTTGTCGCTGTCACATAATGATAAACCCCAACCTTTAATCCAGCATCCGTCGCCTTCTTATAATTCGTCTCGAAATACGGATCTACAGAGTAACCTTCACTCGACTTAATATAAACAACCTCAATCCCAGACTGACTCACAGCTTCAAAATTAATATTGCCCTGCCACTGGCTCACATCAATTCCATCATATAACAACTCGCTACTTGGCCCAAAAGCTAAACCTGTCTTTCCAATAAAGAGACATGTGATGACCCCCCCCATCACAACAAAACCTTTCTTCATAAATAGCCCTCCTTGTCCATTCATTCTCTATAGCCTATGAAGAAACATCAAAAAAAATACCCTCTACCAATCAGTAGATGATCCTCTCTATTAAAACTTCACCATAAAAAAACTACCCAAACGGGTAGCTAAATCGCACTTTTTAATGTTTGCTGAGTTACCAATAACTGTTCTTTTTCAAAAAACTTTAATCGTTCCTCATCATTAATTAACTCATTTAATTGAATATATGAAAGAAAATTCTTTTTACCATAACGACGAATCTCCTTAAATAACTCATGACCATACTTCTGTAAGCAAAGTGATGAGTCAATCATAAAATCACAAAGATATAAGTATCGATACCGAACACTTCCATTAACCGTATGACCTTCTTTCTTCTCTAGAAGGGCCATTCCTACAACTTCATCCTTAATCTCTAAAACCAAATAATCCTTGTCAACATTCAAAATATTCTCACAAATCCATTCCTCATCAACACTATGCCCCTGAAAATTTGTTGGCTGTAATGTATGACGATGACAATTTAATTCAAAATGAAGCTGATGTAAGGCCTGAACATCTTCTACTGTTGCGATGCGTACTTTCATTGAAATTCCTCCCCCTATATTTAAAAAGGCATTAACACCTTATGAGAAAAAAATCTATGAAAGAACTTATTTGACAAAGAAAGTTAAAATTGGATAACTATGGATGAGAGAGATGTTTTCGTTGAGAATATCATTTCTCATAGTCTAAAAACGTTAGTTTATCAAAACTTTAAGTTCTTACTACAAAATCTCTATTACAATTACGCAATATTTCATTGCTCTGATAAAAATAGACACCAATCTATAGATATTTTCCTAGGAAATTTTTTGATAGAATTTGTTTGTAAAGGTATGTCTTAAATTGGATAAAAATAAAATTGTTGTCACAACTAGTTGAGCCCATAGTATTGTTAAACTTTTATTAATCAAATCCTCTAACCTCAACACCTATATTTAGGAAGTTGACTGCTTAGAAATTATCCAAATATCAAATCTCATCAAATAAACCTTTGTGATATCAATACAATCAACAAATAGCTATAGAGATCACAAAGGTTAAATAAAAAAATCGGTGCCTAAAGCAAGCCGATTTTCAACATAAAACTGATCCTAATATTAACATTAAGCATAATAAAATATACGCGACTACTAATCCTTGAAATATTCGTTTAATCAACCCATCACTCATCAAATCGCCCTCCTTCTCTAATTATAAGAGAAAGAGGAAATACTCATTCGATTTCCGACAAAAAATATCTATTTTTGTACATGATATTGCTTCGGAACCGAGAACATTCGACAAGAAACGTTTTTCAAGAAAAATGCACCAACAAATGCAAGAATCAAGAATAATACTAAGAAACCACCACTTCGTGTCTCTGAATAACCTAAAACTAAAATTAATAATACCTCATGAACTAAATATAACTCTGTAGCTGCATATCCAATCATAGCAAATACTCGTGATCGACACTGCAACTTCATCAATATACATAAAACTAATATTAAAAACACATAAGGTACCAGCGGAGAAATGAACGTAAATCCTTTCAGGTATAGTAAATAGATCCCACTAAACGAGACCAATGAACCTATAAAAAGGCCCAGTAAAGATTCACGTATCAAACGGAATAAATATTTTTTATATTTAGCAACAAATACACCGACTAAGAAGCAAAACGCAATACTAAAATTCCATCTTGCGGCGAAACTAATCCCAATATAAATTACACTGAACCATAATAATAAATTCATTTTAAACTTTGTTCGATAACTTAGATAAAATGCGATATAAAAATAAAGAAGTGTACCGATTAACCAGGCACTTGTTCTGTCTGAAAAATGAAAAGTCACTGTCTGATATAACATGTCCTTCAAACTATCATGACCACCCATTGAAATATTCACAAGTGCACCTAGGAAATTACAAACTAAAAACACACAGACCATTCGAATCACTTGATGAAAAATAAAACCTCTTAAATAACGTCGGTTATTCATATATTGAGTCATTGCCTCATACCCACAAATAAATAAAAACAGTGTCACTCCTAGTATCCCGCTTCTTGAAATACTAATGGTGAAAAGATTTTGATTCACTAATCGATCACATAAACTTTGAAAAATAATTAATAACATGGAGAATCCTTTGACTACTTCGATATTCGTACGATTTAAAAAAGCATATCCCTCACGTCCCCAAACATATGAACGCACCGATAAAAGTAGCGGGACTATGCCAAAAATTAATAAATAAAGCACCCAACTCTGTGATAATCGAATCATACTCTCTCTCCCTTCTTACAAAATTATATATTATTCAGTAAAAAGTGTAAAAATAAAAAAGACAGCTTTCGCTGTCTTCTTACTTACCTGATGAACCAAGCGCACCTGTTCCACGCTCAGATTCAATCTTTAATAAGTCTTCATAACTCATTTCTTCAATCTGAAGTTTAGGAACTTCTACCATCATACACTGGCAAATTCCTTTTTCATAAGGATAAACAATACATCCTTCAAACTGATCTTTAACAGACTCCTTTGCAATCACTAAAGACTTTGTATTATGGTTCGTTAAAGCAATAAACCACTCACCACGATATCCCGAATCGATGACCGAATTGTTACCCTAACAACTTTTTATTTGTTAGTTCTTACACTTTTCCATCGTGTAAGTCCAGCATACATTTTCACCCTCGACTTTACGTTAGGGTGGTGGAGGCTCTTGGGTAGATTATTGCAATCCCTAACTTACGCTCACTACCTATGCGTTACAGACTATATTAGGTATTATAGCCCTCGGTATTATCCAATAAATTGGTGGACTTCACCGATACACCCCACTTTATTACCTAACTATTTCTAATTAGGATGGCGTTCATTATATAGCTTTAAAAATTCAACACATTTAAGATATTTCCTATTTAACCTTAAATTTTCTGAATCATGATATAGCATTTGTATAAATTTAATCTTCTCACTATTTTTACGAATAATCAAATTATAAAAATCATATTTATACTTTTCTTTTCTATTATCTAACCTTACATAACTTTCAATCCCATGAGTTCTAAGAAAGTTTTGAAAAGCATGCATTGTACATTCATTCCCACAGATAGATATTATCCAATTACTTGGATTCACTTTTCCACAAAGATAAATTGAACCATCTCCATCAAAATAACCACGTAAATAATGCCACATGAGTTGATTATCTATTAAATAAGGTACATATATCCATGTTTTTCGCTGAACTATATTATATTTCTCTAGATCATTTACAATTTTATCACTATTAATCTGTAAAGATATATATTTATTCTTAATAATAGGTTTATACTCTGCTTCTGTATAGTAAAGAAAAGAGTCAATTATTTCCCTATCTTTTATATTAAATTGAAAGGATAACATCTTTAACTTATTTGGATTTTGTTGATAATAGACACATCCATCTGAAGCAATTATCCCTAGAAAATATGCTTTATCTTTTGTGTCTATATTGAAAAAATAATCCTCATTTATATAGTATCTCCTACACGTCTTTCCACTTAAATTATTGATTCTCCATGTTTTAGTAATAAGTGATTTAGAAACTCCTAACTCTTTACTTATAGTATTTGCCTTTTTTAAATGATAACTTTCTAAAACATAGTTTACTTCTTCTTTCGTTAAAGAGTTTCTATATTCATTCCTAAACCCAATAGATTTAGCATATTTGAGAATCGTTTTCTTACTAACTCTATAATGCTCTGCCATCAATGTTGATGATTTTAACTGATTATACAATTTAATAAATTCCTCTTTATCTTGTGGTTTCCATGAAATATCTTTCTTTAAAGTATTTCTATAATTTATCTTTTGAGCATAAGAATATATTTTTCGAACACTAACCCCATAATATTCTGACATATTTTTACCAGATTTTAATTTTTGGTAATTAGCAATAAATTCATTCTTATCTGGATTAAATTCATAGTTCTGCATGTATAATCTCCTATCAATCTATATAATAATTGATAAATAAAATCAATTACATTAAGCAAGTCTAAGTTAAAAACTTAAAACACGCTAACATAATCTGACCATATAAGTCAAAATTTTTTCTACTTCATTATATGGTTATAATGAGATTATACTGTGTTAGTTATATAAATTTTATTCACCACATCTTTGGCCGATTCCTTTTGATCCTGTTGAGCCACGCTCTTTAATAATTGCGACATAGTCACTTGAAAATGCTGATGCAATTCCTGTCGGAACTAACACCGTCTCATGAGGTTCAACTTTCATGTAATCCTCTTTAAAACAAGCATAAATATCAAATGCTCCATCTTCAACACGTTTTGATGGAATAATTGCTTCCGGTTTTACCTTCGCAAAATAAATCAACTGATTCATCTATAAACTCCTTCCCCTACCTTGTTTTATATGAATAAGAATCACTAAACTCTCACTCTTGAATTGAGCTACTTCTCATATAAATCTGCTTCTATTAATAATTTTCCAATACACATACTTGTCCTTCTTGTAACGACTTTTGGATATCAATAATTCGCTGATTACTGCTTCCTCTAAATCGTAGTTTTAAATTTTTTAAATTTTCAACAAATGGACCATCCACTAATACATCACAATGCATTAAAATAGCACGCGTCTTTGGATGTGCCATAATCTCTTCAAACGTATATCCTGAATAAATCCAAATATTTTGCTTCGTCTCTTCCTTAATTCGCTGCACTAAATTAAGTAAATCATTATCTCGAACTTGATCCATGGGTTCGCCACCAAGGATCGTTACGCCATGTACATTAGGATTCGTCAGGTGGTTTATAAATTGATCCTCTACATCTTTAGTCCACGGATGACCATATCTGAAATGTTTATAATCTTGATTAAAACAACCTTCACAACAATGCGTACATCCAGATACAAATAAACTTGAACGAATACCAGTTCCATTAGCAGTATCAAATTTTCGAATTTGTGCATAATACATCAAAATCACCACATTTCCTATTCTTAACTACTATAAGTTTATCATATCTGTTCCCTACATACCTAATGATAAGCTAAGGAAAACAGAGCCAAATTGGCTCTGTTTTCTTATCTGTATCACAAATAGAAGCCATCATTACAGTAGAAATGAAACTCCTACTCATAATATACTCATTTTCATCAGCTATATACAAATAGATATCTAATTTATACTAGCCTTTTAGCTTATAAATGAAGTACACGACTCTTAATTTCCGCTGTTTTCCCTTTATTCCAGAAATTGTCTCCTAAATACCCGCACGTGCGGCGAATAACATTCATCTTCGCCTGATCTTTATTATGACAATTTGGACATTCCCATGTTAAGTCATCATTGATAATAATTTCACCCTCAAAGTGACAAACATGACAACAATCTGACTTCGTATTAAACTCAGCATATTGAATATTATGATAAATATAATTCACTAACTGCTTTAATGCTTCTAAGTTATGCGACATATTTGGGATTTCAATATATGAAATACATCCTCCTGTTGAAATTGGCTGGAACTGAGATTCAAACTGTAATTTCGAGAATGCATCAATCTCCTCACGCACATCGACGTGATAAGAATTCGTATAATATCCTTTATCCGTCACGTCCTTAATTTCACCGAATTTCTGTAAATCAATCTTCGCAAAACGATAACATAAAGATTCAGCTGGACTTCCATATAAACCAAATCCAATTCCCGTTTGTTGTTTCCACAATTTTGTCGCTTCCTCTAGACGTTTCATCACTTTTAGAGCGAATGCTTCTCCATCAGGATGCACGTGTGACACTCCTGTCATCAGTTTTGTTACTTCGTATAATCCAATATATCCTAATGAAATGGTTGAATATCCATCCATAAGCAATGGATCAATTACCGCTCCTTGTGGTAAACGGGCAATGGCACCGTACTGCCAATGAATTGGAGACTCATCTGATAACGTTCCTTTTAACGCATTGTGACGGCACATTAACGCCTCATAACATAAATCTAAACGGTTATCAAGCAAGTTCCAGAACTTGTCCTCATCCCCAGCTGCAACAATTCCAATCTGAGGTAAATTTAAGCTCACAACCCCTTGATTAAAGCGTCCTTCAAACTTATACTCTCCATTCTCATCTTTCCATGGAGATAAGAAACTACGACACAAGTGAGGTGTACATTTCTATACTGGTTACCCACTCTGACTATATCTTCGCTCAGGACTCCCACATCCATCATCGCGCCTTGCACTTCCAATGGGTGCATCTCCCACTGTACTCTACTCACTTACTCACCCTCAAAGAGAGCTACGCTTTCGATAGTCGATTGACTTTCCATTCAAAAATGAATGGCTTAGCACTGGATTACCATATGTAAAAACACTTAGGCTTCCCAGTTAGCACATCCTTAAACAGTCATTTCCTACTGTTCCACTCTCGTGTAGAATGCACACCCGTTATGCACATAACAGTTCACAAGGTTTTACATGGGCCGTTCCTTGACCCATTGGGCTAAACACATTTCCTTCGTAAATTTTTCTCATCTCTTTAGCAGAAATATAATCTGGATATAAACGTTTCGAACTACACTCAACTGCTAATTCCGTAATGTAATCATACTTTCCACCTTCTAAGCAGTTATGTTCATGAAGGACATAAACTAACTTAGGGAATGTTGGTGTTGTATAAATTCCTTTTTCATTCTTAATCCCTTGAATACGCTGCTTCAAGATTTCCTCAATAATTAAAGCAACCTCCTGGGCATATTCATCAGTTTCATCTAAATTTAAAAATAGGGTCACGAAAGGACTTTGACCATTTGTTGTCATTAATGTATTAATTTGATATTGAATTGTTTGAACACCTGATGCTAATTCTTTAGCCATTAATGCTTCGACTGTTTGTGAAAGTTCAGCTTTTGAAGAAATAACACCTTCTAACATCGCGACATACTTATCACGGCTTCGTCTTAAATATTTTCCAAGATGTCGGATATCGATTGACTGTCCTCCGTACTGACTACTAGCTACTTGCGCGATAATTTGCGTCATAACCGTACAAGCGACTTGAAAACTTTTTGGACTTTCGATCATTCGCTTATTAATAACCGTTCCGTTATCTAGCATATCTTTAATGTCAATCAAGCAGCAGTTGAAGATCGATTGCATGAAATAATCCATATCATGAAAGTGTAAGACTCCCTCATCATGAGCCTGCACGATACGTGCCGGCAACTTCTTACGTCGCGTAATATCCTTTGACACTTCTCCCGCGATTAAATCACGCTGAGTAGAAGCCATCATTGGGTTCTTATTCGAGTTCTCATTCATGACCTCTTCATTACTTAAATCAATCAAACTTAAAATACTATCATCTGTTGTATTCGTTTCACGCTTAAACTGTTGAATCGCACGATACCCTTCATAAGCTTTCGCTGTCAACTCATGACCATTCTCAATTAACTTTAAATACACATACGTTTCAATTTGAAAAATGGTTGGCGTTGTTTGTAAATGTTCAAATGTTAAATTGATCTCATGGGCAATCTTCTTTGCGATTTCCTTATCAATTACTCCACTTCCATATTTCATTGCTTTCAATATGGCCTGATAAATCTTAGACTCATCAAAGGCTACATGAGTTCCATCACGTTTAATCACTTCTCGCACAGTAAACACCCCTTTACACATAAAAATCTCCATCTTTTGAACGTCTCATTTTAGCGAAAAAGGACAAAAGATGAAGATTTAATATAACCATCTTACTAAAAAAAAACGTAAGATTCAAGCAAAGTATTCATGTAAATTTTGAGCATTATTTTCATTATTTTTGAAAACATTTACCACTTTACTTTTTTGGTTTTTATGTTATTTAAAGCATTTAAGACAAAGAAAAACAATATTATTTTATGTTTATCTTTTAATGTTTATTCAATTATTTTTTTAATCCCTTGATCGGTAAAATAATTGCAACTGTAATGAAAATTACGCCAACAATAGCTAGTCCTCCATATCCCATTTTAAACACTGATGGATATTTGTCTGACACATGAAATAGTGTTAATTTACCTAAATTAAGCACATCAAAAAATCCTTTATCAGCTAACCATCCATAGCTCATTGAAAATAAAAAGGCACCAACTAATCCACCTAAAACCGCACTAATAGCTTTTTTAAATCCGCCTGTCATCGCACCAGCAACACATGTTCCAGGACAAGTACCAACCCCTCCAAATCCTAAACCAAAAATTAATCCACCGATAACAACACCTAAGTGTGTTGCTTTTACACTTAAATGCGCGGGATCAAACCATCCAATCGCATAAAATAACGCAACTAAGACACTCGCTAATCCAATCGCAAATAAAATAATTTTCATTAACGTTAAATTACGTAAACTTAACATCGATAATAAATTATCCATATTAGCAGCTCCTACTTTATAAAGGGCAAATCCAAAAAATCCACCTAATAAAATAGCTAATACAATCATCATTTACATTCCCACCTTTCTTGAACGAATCTTAGTTATAATTAAAGCGGTTGGAATCGCAACTATGAAAACCGACGCCGCAAACACATAGCCGCTCACACTACTTTGCATCATTCCACTCATCATATGACCACTTGTACATCCACCTGCCATACGTGCTCCAAATAACAATAGAATTCCTCCAATAAACGGTAACACATACGTACGCCATACTGATGATTTAATAGAACAAGTTGTATTCTCACGACGTGATTCACGGCGCTTAGAATCTAAAGCATAGCCAATCATCCCACCAACCGGAATCGCTAATACGAATACAAAATTGTAATTCCATGGATGTTCAATTTCTTCAGCAATCTTCCCATCATCTTTTTGATAATATGCATTCTCTTCTAAAGCATCTTTATCAATTGCGGTATGAATAATCCCACTTAATACACTAAATTGCGTTGAAACGCCAACTGGCTTTACTAACCAAACTGCTATAAAAAATGATAACGATAAAAGAATTGCACTCTTCATCCAATTTGGTAACTTCATGATTCATTCACTCCTTTTTTTGTAACTTATAGTACTAGTATATATAAAATAAAAAAACCATTCCGTGACAAAGTCACACAATGGTTAATGCAATCTATTTTTTGATTAAAATTTTTCCACGCTCTAACTTAACCTTTCCTTTTCGCTCAAGCGATTTAAGTGTACGACTAACAACTTCACGGGTTGAACCAATATCAAAGGCAATTTGTTCATGGGTGCGATATAACAATCCACCACGACTATGCTCTTTTAAATAATCAATCACACGCTGCTCAATACTATTAAACGTCACATTTTCAACCACTTGTATCACACTTAAAAACTTCTCATATAAATTCTTGAAGACAAACTGTAAATACACTGGATGATTAATTAAATACTTTTCAAATAACAAAATTGGCAAAATAACAAGCTCACTATCTTCTTCTACACGGACATAAGCGTGTGTCTTACTTTGTGCTAATGCACAAATCACGGTCATAAAACAACTATCACCTTTTCTTAAACGATATAATGTTACTTCACGTCCTTCATCATTTAAGCGATACACACGTAATACGCCACTTTTAATAAATGAAAATCCCCAGCATGCTTCCTCACCATTAATTAATAATTCCCCTGCTTGAACCTTTTTTTGTACTAAATTCCGTTCAATAATTGCTAATGCCTCTTCATCTAACATCTTTAAAAATGGATAATCACTCATTAATCCGTCTAACATGCATCCTCCTCCTTATAAAAAAGGGAGTTTCAAATGAAACACCCCATTAATTATATGCGCTTTGTTACCATACCAATCACACTAAAAATAAGAAAAGCAACTGCATTCACTAATACGACACTAGCCCCAGCAGGCGTTGAATATAAGAAGGAAACGGTCATTCCTATAAAGAAACAAGCGACCGAAATAATTCCTGATGAAATAATGACACTCTTAAAACTATTAAACACTCGCATAGAGGTTAAGGCTGGGAAAATAATTAAGCTTGAAATTAACATCGTTCCCATAATACGCATCCCAAGAACAATCGTAATTGCAGTTAAGAATGCGATTAACATATTATACAGTTCAACTTTTACACCTGTGGCCTTTGCAAAATTCTCATCAAATGTGGTCGCAAAAATACGATCATAAAAAATAACGAACAAAATAAATACAAGAACTGATAACACAATACTAATTTTCACATCACTTTGTGTCATTGCTAAAACACTACCAAACATGTAGCTATTAATATCTGCATTTAATCCACTCGTTAGTGACGTCACCGTTACCCCAATCGCAATCGAAGTACTTGAAATTAATCCAATCGCAGCATCACCTTTAATCTTACTATTTTGTGAAATTCGCAATAAGAAAAATGCTGCAATGACAACAACTGGTACTGCAATTTTTAACGGTGCTAAGTTCATGGCCATTGCAATTGATAGTGCCCCGAATCCGACGTGAGATAATCCATCTCCAATCATCGAATAACGCTTCAATACTAAGCTTACGCCCAGTAAAGCTGCACATAGTGATACCGCACTTCCAACCACAATCGCACGCACCATAAAACTATACGAAAACATCTCTTGCCAAATACTAAACATGCTTTACCTCTCCCATATGATGGCACGAATTCGTAAAGCATAAATACTCCTCTGGCGTTCCATAAAATACAACTTCTTTATTCAATCTCAAGATCTTCGTTGCATGTTCTAAACCACTATTCATATCATGCGTTACCATAATAATACTCATACCATATTCTTTATTTAACTCTTCAATGATTTGATAAAGGTTAGCAGTCGTCACTGGATCTAAACCTGTGACCGGTTCATCTAACAATAAAATTTTCTCTGACGCACATAGTGCGCGTGCAATTAAAACACGTTGCTGCTGTCCACCCGATAAATCACGATAACATTTCTTTTTCAAATGTTCAATTTTCAATTTTTTAAGATTTTCAAGGGCACGTTTTTTTTCTTCGGCAGAATAAAACGGGCGCCACCCTCGTTTATTTAAGCATCCTGATAATACCACTTCATACACAGAAGCTGGGAAATCTCGCTGAACCACTGTTTGTTGTGGCAGATAACCAATATCATGACTTTTTAAGTGAGATCCGTATTGAATATTACCTGACTTTGGCGTTACTAATCCAAGAATTGACTTCATTAATGTACTTTTCCCAGAACCATTATCCCCAATGATACATAAATAATCGCCATCTTCTAATTCAAAATTAACATCTTTTAACGCTACTTGATTATCGTATTGAACATTTAAATCTTTACAAGATAAAATCGCCATATTAATCCAATCCTACTTTTAAATTTTCCACATTCTGTTTCATTAATGATAAATAAGTGACACCATTATTAAAATCTTCTTTAGAAACATTGTGGCATGAATGTAATAATAACATTTTTGCTCCCGTTTCGTCACTAATCATTTGCGAAATTTTTGGGTCTACTAATTCTTCATAATAAATAACGGGAATATTTTGTTCTTTAATCTCTTTAATCATTTGTGCAACTAAAGCAGCACTCGGTTCAGCTTCAAATGGCGCCGATACATAATGAATTCCATATTGATTCGTTAAATACTGCATCGCAAAGCGTCCACCATGATAAATCGTATCACGCTTCGCATTCGCCACCACATCTTTAAGTTCGTGATCTAACTCTTCTAATTCAGCTAAATAAGCATTAGCATTGTCTTTATAGTAGTCTGCATTCTCTGGATCAACTTCACATAAGGCCTCCAAAATATTATTCACCATAATCATCGCGTTTTTTGGACTTGTCCAAATGTGTGGATCATAAGTATGATTATGCCCATCCCCTTCAGAATGATCATGTCCCGCTTCTACTTCTGCATCATGGTTATGATTTTCATCTTCATGGTCGTGATCAGTATCTGCATCATGGTCATGATTTTCATCTTCATGATTGTGATCAGTATCTGCATCATGGTCATGATTTTCATCTTCATGGTCGTGATTATCTTCAACTGTACTATTTGGAGCTAATAATGGAACATTTTTTGAAACATCTAAAACATAAACTTCGTTACTATCAACACTCTCAATAATACTATGAGCCCATTGCTCCATTGATTCTCCCGTATAAATAAATAAATCTGCTTTATTAATCTTAATAATATCAGCTGGTGTCGGCTCATATGAGTGTGATTCCATTCCAGCTGGTAATAATAATGTGACATCTACCTTATCGCCACCGATTACACGTGCAAAATCATATTGTGGAAATAATGTTGTAACAATTTGTAATTTATCTGATACTGAACCCATTTTTGAATCAGTATCACATCCAACTAATAGGACAACAAAACTCATTAAAGTAAAGACTAATCCTTTAAACTTTTTCATAAAAAGCTCCTCCTAAAAAAGTACTCTTACTTATGTTATGTCTATTGTAGCACAGTTTCATACAAATGATAATAGTTATCAGTTGAGTTGAATATATGTGCAAGTACTCATATAAGACGGTTCTAATGTAGGTGATTGCCTCATTAGTTGAAGAGAGCTTCACTTGTTCGTGAAGGACGAGAACTCCCCCTGCCAGCTGAGGATGGCTAAGACTCAATCCTAAAGGATTTTCATACTTAGCGCAGGGAACCCTTTCCCTATCAGTGGAGGATAGCTAAGACTCAAATCTAATGGATTTTCGTACTTAGCGTAGGGGTCCCCTCATTAGTTGAAGATCTACCTCACTAATTGTGGATTTAAAGTCTCCGACTTTAGTGAGGGCTCCCCTTCACTTATTGGTGAAGGATGAGGACTCCCTCTGCCATCTGAGGATGGCTAAGACTCAAATCTAATGAATTTCGTACTTAGCGTAGGAGTCCCCCTCCTATCTGATACTTAGTATTTGAAAAGAAAAAGAAAGATATAAAAAAAGTACTTGTAAAAACAAGTACTTTAAGTTTTCTTAATAAACGTATGACGGCATTTTGGACATGTAATTTCAATTTTTCCTTTTTTACGAGGAACGCGTAATTGTTGTCCACATTCTTTACATTTGAAATATTTATATTGGCGCTTTGCTTTGAATGCACGATATTGGTTGATCCATTTAGATTGAATAGGATACCAGTATTTTAAGAATAAAATATTTTCTTGATGACGCTTTAGTTTATTTTTAGATAGTGCTCGATAGTAACAAAGAACAAGTGGAACTAAAGCGAGCCAAGCAAAGAATTCCCATCCAAATAACTTTCCAACCAAAAAGAGAAGAATTGAAACGATTAGTAAAGCCAATGATAAATGATCAACACCTGTTCGATCTTCCATAAATTTTTTAAACCATTCCAATACGAACACCTCTTTTCTTTACTATTATTATACACTAATTACTCATGAGATAGAATGAAAAATTCCCTCTATATCCTAGAGGGAATTCAACTTTATTTGTAACTATTCAGCCTAGTAGAAAAGAGTATCACAAAAAGGAGTGCTCATTTAGTGAAGTACTCCTTGTGAATGTTATGAAAATTGAATCGTATTTCCCATTAAAATGGTTTCAATACTTTCGATAATATTTAATCCTTGCTTTTGACAAGTAGAGATGAAACCTCTGATTCGGGTGAAACAATGAGCACCTTTTTCTGTTCGGAAACATCCGGATATTTTTTGTTTAGTTTTAGTCATTCGGACATCACGCTCAGCTAAATTATTATCAAACGGAACTTCAACTTGATACAGAAATTCTAATACTTCTTCTTGTCGTTTCGATAAACGATTGAGTAATCGAACGAAATCCGTATTCTTTTCATGCAGTTTTAAAGGATTCTCACGGTAACCCTCTTCGATGATTTGTTGGTATCGTTTCTCAAACTCCTGTATTTTAGATAAGGGTAAAGGATATTCCGTCTCTTCTGAATAAGTTTTAGCTTCAAGTAATAATTTCGTCATGTTTTTTGCCCACTGTTGGTTCTCAAAATCGATGATTCCTTTAAACTCTCTTAAATGATGAACGTTACATAAAGCATGCGTACAATCATCATATTTAAAATACGGGGTCCAATGGTCATGGATGACGGTTCCTTTGAAAGAGGGAAGAATGCCATTGGCTTCAATTGCTTGAGAGCCACGCTTTTCATGAACAAAGTAATGCGTGAATTTTTGATTTGAAGTCACGTGAAGCCAGTGTCTCTTTCCATTGACATAACAGCCTGTTTCATCTAAATGAAGATGATTTGATGCCAAAAGATTTTCTTTGATTGAAGCTTCAGTCGTTTCTAATAACTCATCACATCGTTTCGTCATATTCACCAGTGTTCCTTGGCTGATGGTCGCTTTGAAAATATCTTGAGTCAATTGTTTCAGACGGTTGAAAGGAATCAATTGATAGTGACTGAAATAAGTTAATACACTTGTTAAATGTGGCCCATATTGTGTCGGTTGTGTGACATGTTTCGGAAATAGTCCTTCATTTTTAAAGTGACAGTTAGGACAGACTTTAATTTGGGATTGATGCTCAGTCACTTGAAGCCTTAAGCTCGGTAAATCAAAAACTTGACGTCGAATCGTTTTTTGAGGTTCAACGTTTTCTAAACAACACCCACACCCTTGGCAAGTTTTCGGATGATGTGTGACGACAAGATCCGGATCTTTTACCATTTTTAAGGTTGAACCTTGATGCCCGACTTGACCACCCGTTTTTTTATTTGAAGGTTGACGCAAACTTTTTGTCTTTTTAAAACCATCGGTTGACGGAGGTAAGCTACTATTTTGACTGGTTTGATTTGATTGTTTTTCAAGTTTCTTAAGGCGAGCATCTAAATCTGAAACAGTCTGAGATAACTCAGAGATTTGAGTGGAAAGTCCTTGAACTAAACTAATAACGGATTGAATCCCCTCCTGATAAACTTTGATGATTTCAGATTCTGACATGAGATGACACCTTCTTCTAAAGTTGGAATAGTAAGGATATTATAACGTAAATCTTACAAATAGGTAAGTTATTCACGAGAGCTACATATCATTAACAAAAACACCAAGAAACGGAATTCGTTTACTTGGTGGCTGAATAGTTACCTTTATTTTAAACTTTCACCATTTGTAGCAATGACTTCTTTATACCAGTAGAATGATTTCTTTTTATAACGTTCTAACGTTCCCGTTCCATCATCATGGCGATCGACATAAATGTATCCGTAACGTTTTTTAAGTTCAGCTGTTGAAGCACTGACTAAATCAATACATCCCCAAGAGGTGTATCCCATGACTTCAACCCCATCTTCAATTGCTTCCCAAACTTGTACTAAGTGGTCATTTAAGTAATTAATACGATAGTCATCGATAACTGTTTTGTTTCCATCTTCATCTTCAACTAATTCATCAACAGCACCTAATCCATTTTCAACAATGAATAATGGTTTTTGATAACGATCCCAGAATTGATTTAAAACATAACGTAATCCTTGAGGGTCGATTTGCCATCCCCACTCAGAAGCTTTTAATGTTGGATTTGGTACCCCACCCATAATATTTCCTTTACCGGCTACTTTCTGAGCTGGATCAGCCGTTTCACAACTACTCATGTAATAACTGAATGAGATGAAATCTACTGTATGTTTTAAGATTTCCTCATCCCCCTCAGCGAATTGAATTTCAATATGGTTATCACGGAAATAACGTTTCATGTATCCTGGGTAGACTCCACGTACATGCACATCTGAGAAGAAGTAATTCATATGTTCAGCTTTCATGACAGCAATGACATCATCTGGATTTGGTGTTAATGGATACGTTGGCATACTTAAAACCATGCATCCAATTTGGAAATCAGGATTGATTTCATGTCCAATTTTAACAGCTAAGGCACTCGCCACTAATTCATGGTGAACTGCTTGATATAAATCTTGCTTTGATAGTTTTTCTTTATCCGTATAAATTCCACCACTTAAAAAGGGTGCATGTAAAACAGAATTGATTTCATTAAACGTTAACCAATATTTAACTTTATTTTTATAACGTGTAAAAATCGTGCGCACATAATTCTCATAAAACTTAATTAAGTCACGACTCACCCATCCATCATATTTTTTAGATAAGTTTAATGGTGTTTCGTAGTGAGAAATCGTGACTAATGGTTCAATCCCGTATTTCGCTAATTCATCAAATACATTGTCATAAAATTTTAGTCCCGCTTCATTTGGTGCCTGATCATCTCCATTAGGAAAGATTCTTGACCATGCAATAGATAAACGGAAAACTTTAAATCCCATTTCAGCAAACAATTTAATATCTTCTTTATAACGATGATAAAAGTCGATCCCCACTAATTTCATATTATCTTCTGTTGGAACCTCTGTGATTGGTCCCTTAATTCCTTTTGGTGCAACGTCTTGTGTTGAAAGTCCTTTTCCATCTTCATTATAGGCTCCCTCAAATTGATTAGCAGCCGTTGCCCCTCCCCATAAGAAGCCATCTGGAAAACGTTTGGTCATGTTTAACACTCCTTTAATTCTGTCATGACTTACTTATATCATACCAAAAATAGCAACTCAATCCTTGAGATGATTTCCGGTTGAATGTCACAGAAAATATTAAAAAATCGTTGCTTTTCTTGAAACAGTGTTACAGTTTTTGAGGCTCTTTATAAAACTGATGATATTCATTAATTTCCTCATACATTTCATTTTGCTTCACACTATTTTCAAAGTTGCGTGAAAATAAAATAGCAAATAATAAATCAAATAAATATTGAACCGATGTTTGAAAGAGGATTGTTCCCATATCAGTAAAACGATGAACATTATAGAGGTATAAATGTTCCGTACTGATTTTGGCTAATGAAGAATGACGAGATTCTGTTAAGACAAGTAAGGGAATCTTTCGCTCACGCAATACGTTTGCAATTCGATATAACATCGGATTTTCTCCTGTACGAGAAATAATAATCGCAACATGTCCTTCTACTGAAGCAAAAGCTTGCATAAACTGTGCATTAGAACTATCATGAATAACTGCCTGTTTTCCTGCATATAAAAAATGAGAGCAAGCATTTTTAGCTAAATGCAAATTATTATCGAACGCATAAAAATCAATACACGTTGCTTGATTTAAAAGCTCTGACACACGATTTAATTGATCTAAATCAATTCCCTTTTTGGTCTGTTCAATCGCTGTGATTTCTAAGGCTGCCACTTTATTAACAATACGATGAAGTGAATCTTCACTTGTAATAGGATTCGTTCGATTAATTTGATCCATCCTCGGTGTTTGATACACCTCTTGTAAATACTTAATTTTAAATTCAGAATATCCACTAAACCCAAGTTTTTGGCAAATACGCACGACGGTTGCGGGAGAGGTATAGGTTAATTCTGCTAGTTGCCGAGATGAGATTTTTTCGAGTTCTTCTGGGTACGTTAAGATGTAATTAACAATGCCTTGCTCCGTTGAGGTTAATTTATTCATCCGTTTTAATTCGTTTAATTCATTAATGATTTTCATGATTTCACCCACTTTTCTTATGTCTTATTTTATCGTAAGAAAGTTCGTTCTGACAACGCTATCGGAGCGATATCTGTTTACGGGTTATGGGGATTTTGCTATAATATGTTTCATTATCTGGTATATTTTTTATTAAAAAGGAGAGAAATACGAGTGAAGAAGACACTAAGGATTCTTTTAGGACGTATTGGTTTCTGTGGACTTTTAATCGCGCTTCAAGCCATTATTTTAATTGTGGTGATTTTAAGATTCCAACAATACTTTGTTTATTTTTATGCTTTATGTATTTTATTGAGTGTGCTTGTTGTCATGGTGATTGTGAATAGTCGATTGAATCCAGCGTATAAAATTGCTTGGATTGTTCCGATTCTGTTATTTCCGATCTTTGGTGGTTTATTTTATCTTTTATTCGGAAGCGATCAAACGAAGAAAAAGTTCTTAAATGAGATGCAACCGATTAATGAGAAACTAAAACAAAATTTAAATCAATCACCTAAAATTATAGAGGAAATAGAAGCCCTCGATAAACGAGCTGCTAATCAATCAAGCTATATTACCAATTATGCGTTATGTCCAATTTATCAAAACACGAGTAGCGAATATTTAAATTTAGGGGAGCGTAAGTTTGAACGCTTAATTGAAGAGTTAAAAAACGCTAAGCATTATATTTTCTTAGAGTATTTTATTATTGAAGAAGGACAAATGTGGAATACCATTTTAGACATTCTTAAAGAAAAAGCTGCTGAAGGTGTTGATGTTCGAGTCATTTATGATGACTTCGGTTGTTTATTTTTACTTCCACAGGATTATTCAAAGCAATTAGAAGCGATGGGAATTAAATGTTGTGTGTTTAATCCTTTCGTTCCTCTGTTAACGATTCGAATGAATAATCGCGATCATCGTAAAATTTGTATCATCGATGGTCATACGGCTTTTACAGGTGGCATTAATTTAGCAGATGAATACATTAATGCGATTGATAAACATGGCCATTGGAAAGATACGGCATTAATGATTAAAGGGGATGCAGTTTGGAGCTTTACAATGATGTTTTTAACGATGTGGGATTACTTACGTCATACGAATGAAGATTATGAGCTATATCGTCCACACATCTATCAAACAGAATCCGTTCAAAGTGATGGATTTGTTCAACCATTTACCGATAGTCCACTTGATAATGAATCCGTCGGTGAAACAGTTTATATGAACTTAATTAATAATTCGATGGATTATGTCTATATCACGACTCCGTATTTAATTTTAGATAACGAAATGATTACGGCCCTTTCTAATGCTGCCAAGCGTGGGGTTGATGTTAAAATATTAACCCCTTATCAGGAAGATAAGTGGTATGTTCATGCTGTCACACGTGCCAATTATCGAGCATTAATTGATAGTGGCGTTCAAATTTATGAATACACCCCTGGATTTGTTCATGCGAAGACGTTTGTCGTAGATGATGAATATGCTGTCGTTGGAACGATTAACTTAGACTATCGTAGTTTATATTTACATTATGAATGTGGCGCTTGGTTATATAAAACAAAAAGTGTGCTAGATGTTCGAGATGACTATATTGAAACGTTAAAGGTTTCACAACGAATTACAGATGAAGACTTAAATGCAATCCCTTGGTATAATAAAATTTTATATGCCTTCTTACGAGTTTTCGCCCCATTAATGTAATCATAAATTAAAAAAGGAGCTAATATGCTCCTTTTTCTTTTATCTAACTAATCGAATCTGTTCATATCCGCTTATCTTAACAGTCTCAATCATTTTATGACATCTTACCTTTTCTCCTCTAGTGAGGTAAATAATTCAAAATCTTAGCGTATTCCTCTCTTAGTTGTTCATAACTGATGCGACGGTTCGCTGGGCTAGTAGAAGGTAAACCGATTGCCGGAATGTTGGTGTTTGGATAGATATACTTCATATAAAAATCCGTCGCTTTTTTACCTGTTGTAAAAATAGCTTGAATGTTCGCTTCTTTTAAAATAGTTGTCAGGTCATTAGGAATTGGGTTTTTAATACTCGCATCTTCTGCTCCTTGAATATCACAGCTTTTTAAAACATCCCAAAGTGCTAAATGATGACGATGTAAAAAATCAATTTTCTCTTCAATCGTCAGTAATGGTTTTTCATGAAAGATATCCGCTAATACTTTCCAAAATCGATTTTGTGGATGCCCATAATAAAACCCGACCTCCCTTGATTTTGGAGATGGCATCGTTCCTAAAATTAAAACGTTAGCATTTTGATCATAAATCGGCTGAAGTGTATGTTCTACGACTGCCATATATTATCCCTCATTTCTTTGACTCAGACATTATTGTTTGATTCATTATAACATGTTTTCTAATAGTCAATCCTTCATCTACTAAAAAGGCGATGATTAAAAAGGGGATTAAGACAAACCAAGTTGAAAAGAAGGGTTTATACATATATGCTTGAATAAACGGTTGTACCCATCGAATTCCGATATAAGTCAGGGCTGTCCAATAAAGAGAAAATTGAAGACATATTAAACCATGGACATTCCATTTTAAGTTATGATAATCCCAATAATCGACGTGAAACACATGTCTTGTTAATAAACCTGACAAATATTCTACTGTAGTTGGAATAATAGCACATGGAATCAGTAGAAGCACTGTTGATAAGTTTAGTGTATCTTGAATTAAAATTAACAGTGACATAGCAATAGCATACATTGGCTTAAAGGGACCGTATAAAAAGCCATCTTCTTGAAAATGTCCAGTCATAACTAAACAATAAACTTCTTCGATAATCCAGCCAATAACTCCATATAAAAAGAAATTAAACAAAAAATATAAAAGATATGAAAACATCGAGCCACACTCCTTTTTAGTAGTTTGACTCGATCACGTGAAGTTATACTACTATGATTTGTTATTCCAGTTAAGAACATTCATAAATAGATTAGTTTAGGATAGACTATGAAGAGTTTAAATTAACATAAGGAGGATCGTTCCATGACAGAAAAGTATGATTACATGTTTAAATGGATAAAACAAGCAACGAAGCCAGAACGTCATATTGATGAAGTAGAGGAGTTTGCGAAAAAACACCCTGTCTTATTTATGAAATATCATAATTTATTTAAACCAATTGTTAGTCTTGATGAAACAGATGAAAAGTATATAGAAGCAAAAGAAAAATTAATTAAATTATTCTCTGAAAACGAAGATAAATTTAGACCTGTCTTAGGGGCAGTTAAAGAAAAGTTTGCTGGTAAATATTTTTAATTAGCATAAAAAGCTTCTCATTCATATTCTATATATAAACAGAAATAAAATCTACATTTATCACGACACACTAAATGTTTGATCGTTGTGCCGTGGGTCACCTGGCGATTATCAAAGATAATCTAATCCTCCGCTGCTAGGGAATGGGTCACCTACCATTTTCGAAGAAAATGTATCTACCACTAGTAGGGAATGGGGCCCACAGCAGTGAGCATGGCGAACAATCCTCCTTTGCTGGGGTAGGGTCACCTACCATGCGAAGCATGTATCCTCCACTGGTAGGGAGTTCAAGGCAGACTATAGTCCAGCTAAAAGTTTTTTACGATGTAAAACACTTATCTGGACTTACCATCCGATTCAGATATGGGAGTGTTTTTCTGAAATTACACACAAATTTACTATGAAAATTGCGACTGCTTTTGCAGTTGCTTTTTTTTATTGTCGTATCAATAGTTATAAGTATTTTTAAAGATAAGCAACATTAAAAAATGTTACTATTTTTACATATTAAATTTAGTCGGTCATAAAATGATGACCACTCTATTTTGTCTAACAAAAAGTCTTGTAAAAATATAAACAAAATAAGAAAAAGTAGGCTTAACCTATTGGTTTTACCTACTTTAAGGGAGTTGCAAAAACTTATGTAATTTTTAATGTAAAACTTCATGTAAAAAGACTAAAACTCTCCCTAAACTGAAACCGATGTGGACTTACATAGGAGCTTTTTTTTTATGTCTTCTGATTATCTTTAAATCAAAATCGTCTCTATTATTTGAATTAACCAATCGTGACCTGTTCTTCAGGATAATTAAATCGTGGAGCCATTTTTTGATAAGACCATATACAAGCAATACTAAGTGGTCCTACTCGTCCAATAAACATAGTAATCCCTAAAATTAATTTACTGAAATCACCTAGTTCAGAAGTAATTCCTAATGATAATCCAATAGTAGCTGTCGCTGAAACAACCTCAAATAAAACTTCGGTAAAAGTAAAATCAGACTCTAAAAATAGAATAACTAAAGTACTAACAATATTAATACTGATAGCCAAACAAAAAATACTAAATGCCTTAATGATACTATCCGTTGGAATTCGCCGCTTAAAGGCTGTTACCGGGGTATTAGTAGCAATCCCTTTAATACTTTGAATTATCGTAAAAAAGGTTGTTGTTTTTATTCCACCTCCCGTTGACCCGGGTGAAGTTCCTATAAACATTAAGATCATTAGAATTAATAAGCTAGCAGATGAAAAATTACTAATAGGTAGCATTGTAATTCCTGCTGTACAAGCTGAAATACTGTAAAACAATGCATCTGATAAACTAAAATGTTCTGTTACCATTAAAAGAAGAGTTCCAATTCCAATTAATAAACTAGTCATTATCATAATAACTTTTGTATCTAAACTAAATTTTCTAAATTGACGTTTGGAATAAATCTCAATCATTGGAACAAAACCAAATCCACCTATTAAACTCAGTCCAATAGTTGTCACATATAGTAATACATTCTCGCGATAAACTAATAAACTATGTGATCCATCTAAAATATCTAGACCTGAATTATTAAAAGTAGCAACTGAATGAAACGCACTAATCCCTAATGCTGACCAAAAAGGATAATCTTTAGAAAACACAATAAAACTTAAAACCATTCCAATTAATTCGACGATTAAGGTAAATTTCAAAACATATTTAATTAACCTAACACTCCCACTTAGTGAATTCAAATTTAGCCCTTCCATCAATAATAACCGCTGATATAAACCAAATTTCCGCTGAGCAATCAAGATAAAAATTGCTCCTATCGAAGTTACACCTAATCCACCAATTTGAATTAAAACAGCAATAATAATACGTCCAAATAAATTAAAGTATTCAGAGATATCTACTGCGACTAACCCAGTGACACAGACGGCACTAATAGATGTAAATAAGGCATCAATATAAGTAACCTCTTTTCCATCCATATGGGTAATCGGCAAAGATAAGATAAGTGCTCCTATCAAAATAACTGATAGAAAGAGAATTACTACATACTGTACCGGCCTTAATTTATTTAGATAAAACATACTTTTTCTCCCTATTAAACCTTTTTACTTTAAATTTTTAAGCTGATTCTATATATAAACAGATAAGTATTCTACATCTAAGGTGGCAAACAAAAATACTGATATCCTTTAATTTATAAAGACACCCTATAGTCCAGGGGTCACCTGGCGATTATCAAAGATAATCTAATCCTCCACTGCTAGGGAATGGGTCACCTACCATGCGAAGCATGTTTCCTCCATTAGTAGGGCTTAAAAGTTTTCCGATATGAAAAACTTATCTGGACTTATATATATAAACAGATAAGCATTCTACATCTAAAGTAGCAAATAAAAAATACTGATCTCTTTTACCTATCAAAACAGCCTATAGTCCGGGGGTTCCCTAGGCTAAGTGGCACAACCGAAAGGTTGTGATCCTAGCTATCCTCAATTGCTAGGGTATGGGTCCCCTGCCTTGCGAAGCAAGTATCTTCCACTGGTAGGGTATGGATCCCCTGCCTTGCGAAGCAAGTATCTTCCACTGGTAGGGTATGGTCCCCTAGGCTAAGTGGCACACTCGAAGAGTGTGATCTTAGCTGTCTACCGTTGCTAGGGTTATAAAAAAATTCTTTGAAGAAAATTTATCTGGACTTATATATTCATAAACTTCCTCCCAATTATTTTATAAAAAACAACCTATTGAACTAAAAGCTTCATAAGATGTTTTGTTTTTTATCTAACCAATCGTAATCTGTTCTTCTGGATAATTAAATTTTGGAGCTGCTTTTTGATAAGCCCAAACGCATGCAATACTTAGAGGTCCAAGTCGACCAATAAACATTGTCACACATAAAATTAATTTACTAATGACACTTAAATCTGGGGTAATCCCAGTTGAAAGACCAACTGTTCCCGCTGCTGAAACAACCTCAACAAACACCTCAATAAAAGTTAAGTTAGGTTCGACAATAAGAATTAAAAGCGTACTTGTTGTAATGACCATAATCGCTAAAGTAAAAATACTAAAAGCTTTAATAATACTATCTGCGGGAATACGACGTTTGAAAGCTGTCACTGGTGTATTCGTTGCAATCCCTTTAATACTTTGAATAATAGTAAAAAACGTTGTCGTTTTAATCCCTCCACCGGTTGATCCTGGCGATGCCCCAATAAACATTAAAACAGATAAAACGAGTAATCCAGCATGTGTAAAGCTACCAATTGGAACGGTAGAAAAACCTGCAGTACGAGCTGAAACACTGTGGAAGAAGGCGTCCATCCAACTAAATCCTTCCGTCATTTTCAATAAAAGTGTTCCAACAATTAATAATGTCACAGTCATGATTACAACAATCTTTGTATTCATACTTAGCTTTTTAAAGTTTCGTTTTGTATAAATCTCTATTGTTGTGACAAATCCAAATCCGGCAATAATAATTAACCCCGCCGTTGTTAGATTTAGTAATACACTTTCGCGATAAGGAATTAAGTTTTGTAATCCACCTAAAATATCAAATCCCGCATTATTAAAGGCAGCAACTGAATGGAATGCACTAATTCCTAAAGCTGACCAAAATGGATAATCTTGAGAAAAAACGATAAAGCTTAAAATCATCCCAATCAATTCAACGATTAACGTGAATTTTAAAACATATTTAACTAATCGAACAACCCCACTTAATGAGCTGAAATTCATCCCTTCCATTAAAAGAAGACGATGATGTAATCCAAATTTTTTCTGCATCATTAAAATAAAAGCTGCGCCAACAGAGGTGACTCCCAATCCACCAATCTGAATTAATAAAGCAATAATCGTTCTCCCTAAAACATTAAAATGTTCTGCTGTATCAATGGCAATTAATCCGGTTACACTAACGGCACTAGTCGCTGTAAATAAGGCATCAATATAACTGACTTCTGCCCCCTCCATATGCGTGAAAGGTAAAAATAACAGAAATGAACCTATTAGAATCACTAAGAAAAATCCCAAAACAACATATTGTGTTGGTTGTAACTTATTAAATCGAAGCACACTTAACCCTCCCTAATAATTTACTTATGATTATCTTTTGATAAATTGCTAATAGCTCTATGCTGAAAAAGATAACTCCTCCTTTCTGATAATAAAAAAGACTTATTAAAAGACTAACTGCCTTTTAATAAGTCTCGTCGCTATGATTTGACCAGAATCAAAATGATTCGAGTATGTTGATCAAATCCCACCTATCGTGTTAACTACTCCCTTATTTATAGAATAACATAACATGAATTAGGTCATTTGTTAAGCTTATTTATCTATTTATATACATTATTTTCTATAATCCCATTAAAGTTTTTGCCTGTTGTAAAACTTTTGCTCCATCCATCATCCCATAAGCACGCATATCAATCGAATCAACAGGGCATTTCGCTAAACTTTTAACACGTGATAATTCAAATCGTACTTGTGGGCCTAATAAAATAACATCAGCTTCAGATCCATGTTTTTGAGCTTCTGAAACAGAGTAAGCATTAATATCGCATTCAAACCCTTCTTTTGTTGCAACTTCACGCATTTTATTAACTAATAAACTAGTAGACATTCCAGCGGCACATAATAAAACGATTTTTTTCATCTTTAAAACCCCCTTTCTCCAAAATAAACAACGGTTACATTTATATTCTAACACACTTCAATGAAAGCGAAACACTTTTAATCTAACTCTTAAAAGGAGTTCGAAATTTAAAAAGGTAAGGGACCGTGTAGTGAAATGAAAGGATTGTTTGTAATACTTGGAATTGGGGCTTTACTTTTTTATATTACCGTATTTACTTTAATGTTGATTCGAATCGATACCTTATGTTTGATAATCATTGCTTTATTAGTTATTTACGCATATCTATAGCTTAGTTGTAGGCTTCTTAGCTTCTAAATGGAACTGGGGTCTACCACTGTTCATTGAATTATTATTTATCCTTAGCATCTTTTTTCTATATAACGAAACAGCTTGTGGATACTCTTATAAATATACGATCATTCCATATGTTGGAGTTATCTTAGCCTATATCAAAAAATAGTGGAAATTATTTCATAACACTTTCCCTTTTTAATTAAGAAATAGTACTCGATTCGATTCCTAGTCAAAGTAAAAAACAAAAAAAGCGTTGAATGACTCAACGCTTTTTTGGTATTCTTTATTTCTTTTTACGTAAAAGTGTTCCTAACATTAACGAAAGGCTACCTAAACCTAACTATGCAGTTGCAATTTAAATACTTGTCGGTGATTATTTGATTGATTTGGTTTTATTTATAGTATCTAATTAACAACAACATAACATGCAACAGTCTTCTCACCGACTGTCACTAAAACAACAGCTACTCCCTGATTAACTGCTGTGACTATTCCGTTTTTATCCACTTCAAGAATGTCTTCACTAGTAGACATGAAAAGTACTTGGTCATATGCCACATTGTCTGAATCGATTGTTACTTCTAATTTACATATCTCTCCAGAATTTAACTCTAGTTCTTCATAATTCAATGTTAGCATTTCAATATTGACTGATTTTACTGAAACTTGATCATTGACCTTCCTATCCTTTGTTATAGTTGTAGGATTCATTTGGATAAAGTTATTCTTACTCTCATTTAGGTTGTTTAGTTCAGTTTTAGTTTCTAACTTTGTTGTTCCCCCGACTATATTACTTGTAACTGAATTGTGTCTCAATTTGCTCTCTCCCTATCATTAGCCTTATTCTTAATCATTTTTATGTCTAAATTATAATCAAACAAATCTCTATCATCATAAAATTCTAATCTGATTAATTTCCTAATCTTGAACATGAGTCAGACAATAGAAAAAACTCTTATCACTAACGCTCAAAAGTAATTAGCATAAGAGTCGGTTGTGCTACTAACTCCATATATTCAAAGGACCTACATACAGAAATACTTCTTCGTTTCTAAATTTTTTTCTTAAGTAAGAAAAAAACTCTAAAAAAGATTATCTACCATAATCTTTTTTAGAGCCGGTTGCACTACTAACTCCGTATATTCCAAAGTGCCCACATACAGAATATACTTCCTCATTTCTCATCTTTCATCAAAATTTTATCATAAAGTAATTAAAAATACAATTATTTCCACAAATTGTTTATAAAAAAATCGATATGGAAACAGAAATGTATTTCATCATTCTATAGTAGGCTTAGTTGGCAATTCTTTTTAATACTAAGACAAACTATCGTCCAGGGGTCACCTACCATGCGAAGCATATTTCCTCAATTAGTAGGGAATGGGTCACCTAGCAGTTTTACTTGTAAAACAATCGACCATTGGTAAGGAATGGGGCCCACAGCAGTGAGCATAGCGAACAATCCTCCTTTGCTGGGGTATGGTCTCCTAGCGATTATCAAAGATAATCTAATCCTCCATTAGTAGGGCTTTAAAAGTTTTTACGATATGAAAAACTTATCTGGACTTATATACTTCATGTCTTATAAACTGATTTTTTTCACGTTCAAGCATCGTTGCTTTTAATGAGCGAATTCGAATTCGAGCGGCTCCTAAGTTACTTCCTTCAGCGATTTTTAATGGCGTATAGATTTTTGATTGATTCGATTAGTGAAAGTTATTCCTCGATTTACAATAAGATATCCTTAACGATAAAATAATAGATAAGAAAATTATGGATACAGTGTAACGATTTACTGATTTTTTTCCACTTATTATTAGGTTCATGAAGGAGGAGGTGGATCTTATGCCATTTTCAAAACGAATATTTCCTTCGCAAGTAAGGAGTGATGTGTATGAAATTGAACGGCTCTATCAAACGTATTCTGATGATTTATATCGGTATGTTTTTTCATTAACATTGAATCATTATCAGACAGAGGATATCGTTTCACAAACTTTTTTAGTTGCTATTCGAGCGATTGAAAAATTTCGCGGAGATTCCAGCATCAAGTCTTGGCTGATTGGAATTGCTCGACATGAATACTTTGCTTATATTAAAAAGAATCCAAGCATATATTCACTCGATCATGTGCCAGAAATGGCGACAATCTCTCAAGTGGATAATACAACTGAGGAGGTCTTAAAGTTCATACAGACCTTTGAAACCCCAGCTAAAGAAATTTTGATTTTACGGCTTATTAATCAATTGTCCTTTGTTGAAATTGGTAGTATTCTAAAGCGAAGTGAAAATTATTGTCGGGTTAACTTTTTTAGAAATCGACAAAAATTAGCTCATTTATTAAAAGATGACAGTATCAATTAGGGAGGGATAGCATGTGTAAATGCGAAATGATTAAAGATTTGTTACCTCTTTATGAGGAGGACTTAGTAAGTGAACAGACAAAAAAAGAAATTGAAGAACATTTAAAAAGTTGCGCTAATTGCTCGTCACTATATCGAGCCCCGCTTCCAAAGATTGAGGTTCCAATCAATGAACAAGAGAAAAAAGGACTCAAGCAACTAAAAAGAATGCTAACTCGTCAACAATATTTTGCGGTCTTTATTAGTTTAATTCTTGCCGTTTATTTATTTTTACAGCCTCTTGCTGGAATTGATACGATTCCTTGGATTGTTCTTATTCCATTTTGTTTAACCCTACTTTATCAACAGCCAAAAAAGATTTTTTACATGCTACTCGTCATGATGCTTTGTTTAATGATTACAACTAAACAAGTCGCTTATTGTATCGTTATGTTTTTACAAATCTTTATTTTTAGCACCTGTGGCGTCGCACTTGCAAGTTGGATTTTACGTAAACATAAGTCAACAACAATGCAGATTCTATCTCTCATCATTTGTGGCGGACTATTTGGCTATGCATTAATGGCTTACTCTTCAACGAAGGGGACTTTGCTTACTTATTGGCAGGCTAAAACAGCAATACAAGCTTATATTGATGACGTTTACGATCAGCAGCTCATATTAACTAATGTTAGATACAACCCAAAAGAAGCGAGTTATTTAGGTGACGTTGTCGATCAAGAAGATTCTCGAAATAGCGGAACGATTTATTGCTATATTAAAGGTAATGAAATATATGATGATTATCACTTTAGAACTCAACTAAAAATGGAGGACGAAGTTCAACAAGTCTTAGAATTATTCATCGCTGTGCATTCAGATATTAATGCCTGGCAGTTATCACTTTATCCACAAATCGATGTTCCAATAAATACGTACAAATCAACCGACTCATATGATCCTACTTTACCTGTTAGTTTAAATATTTTAGACGATATAACTTATGATTCAAAAGAGGCGTTTGCCAAACAATGCTACGAACTATTACAAGTGTTACAATTCAGTGGATTACGTTTTGAAACTATTTCTATTTATTCGTTTTTAGAAGATGGTAATCGTACCTATACGTTAAAAACATCTAATTTATCATTAAGTTTAGAAGAGATTATCCATCAACTAACGATTGAAGATTCCTTAAAAGGAAAAGAATTCGGTATATAAAAAAGGAGAAGATGAAATGAAAAAGCTATTAGTTTTACTTGGAATTGGAATTTTATTATTTTACATTAGTCCTGTTTTTTTCAAAATGATTGGAATAGAGACGTTAGGATTAATGGTGATTGCCTTATTAGTTCTTTATCCACTTTATAGCTTAGTTGCCGGATTTATAGTACCTAAATGGAGATTAGTTTTTCCCTTATGTATTGGGCTATTATTTATTCCTGCCATCTATCTTTTCTATAATGAATCTGCATGGGTATATCCTATTCGATATACAATGATTGCCTATCTTGGAGCAGGCCTTTCATATATCAATCGAGTAGGAGATAATTAATTAATTTAATCATCGTCCTCTCACACCACCGTACGTACGGTTCCGTATACGGCGGTTCTATTTTATCTCTAAATATGAACAGTTTGATAGTGGTCTAGTAGTGATACTAGACCTCTTCTTTTTAGTCTTTCATTCGTGATGGTTCGACATAAAATAAATGAGCGAGCGACTCTCGCATATCCTTTTCGGGTATTTGCCCATTCCCACGCCTTATCCTTATCGATTCCCAACCTCATTAAACTTCTATATTTGGTTTGAACCTTCTTCCATTGTTTCCATATACACATTCTTAATCGGAATCGAATATTTTTATCTAGATTTCCACATACCGTCCTCATCTTAGCGATTTTAAAATAATTCACCCATCCGATGATTAACTGCTTTAGTTTCTTCAGTCGATAGTCAAAACTCACACTCCAACTTCGTCGGGTGAGTCTTTTTAATTTCTCTTTCACTCTCATGATCGATATCTGGTGAGGTTTAGCTTTGAACTGATAGGCATTTTTATCCCAAAAGAAACCGAATCCTAGAAATTTAATTCCACTTGGTCGCTCAACCTTACTTTTTGTCACATTGACTTTAAGACCTAGCGTTTCTTCAAGGTATTTCGTCATGCTTTTCATCACTCGCTTCGCTGCCTTCTCACTTTTCACTAGAATTAAACAATCATCTGCGTATCGGACAAAATTTAACCCTCTTGCTTCTAGCTCTTGGTCAAGTTCATTTAACATGATATTGCTCAGTAATGGGGATAGATTGCCTCCTTGTGGGGTTCCAATCACCGATTCTTTATATTCATCATCCATCATGACTCCACTGACTAAGAATTTTCGGATGAGTGAAATGACATCTCCGTCCTTAATCGTATTTGATATCAACCTCATTAACTTATCATGGTTGACTTTATCAAAGAACTTTTCTAAATCGATATCAACAATCCATGTATACCCATCATTCATGAATTCTAGACTTTTAATAATCGCCATTTCTGCACATCGTCCCGGTCTAAATCCATAGCTGTTTTCATGAAACTTTTCTTCATAGATAGGGGTGAGAACTTGAGCCATCGCTTGTTGAATGAATCGGTCAACCACGGTTGGGACACCTAAATTTCGCACACCCCCATCTGCCTTGGGAATCTCGATTCGTTTCACCGGTTTAGGTTGATACGAACGCGTACGAATTTGGTCCTTTATCTCTTCACCATTTTCTTTTAAATAGTGTCCCAATTCATTAATCGTCATCCCATCCACTCCTGCCGCACCTTTATTACGCTTAACTTGTAAATAAGCTTGGTTTAGATTATTTGGGTGTAGGATTTGTTTTAATAAATTCTCTGTGTTCATATTTGTTACCTCCATGAGTTTCGTAACCTTCCATCCATCGTATCTATTTTTTTTTTAGATATGTGTCTTATCACCTAATGGTTAATTAGGAAGGTGCAAGTATCATTTCTTTAACGGATAAAATAGTTCGGTCCTTCGCTCCTTTTAGTTTTCACTAACTCTCTTCACTACTACGACCTCGGCTGACTTCTTATATTCCATGTTTACCTCACGGTCAACCTTTGGGATAGAATATAAGACCTCCCCGGGTAAGGTGTATTATCTTCCCTTCCATCTATCTGCCACATTTACAACATACATTTTTTTTCTGTGTAGCTATTGGACTTTAACTTGTTATGCAGTCTTATCCTTGTATCCTGCCTGATGTGATTCCTGTTCGTCAGACCAGAAGTTTGCCCACGGACTTCCTTCAGATTCCTCCTCGCAGAGGACACCCTTGTCTTAGGCTATGTACTTTCCGCTACTTGGTCGTACTCGGGACTTTAACCCGTTAGATAATACCCATGCCGGGCGCACAAAAAAAAAGAGGAAGCGTTCAGTCATAACGCTTCCTCTTTTTCGTTATCATTTATGTCATTCCGTATTGAGGCTAGCCTTCTAGGTTGTGACTAACCCTTTTATTTCATTGGGTTCTTGTTTAGATTTAGCTTTAACCTTGATTTCTGTTTCAACAGGCATGTTTTCAAAGGCCGTTGAAATCATCAGCTTAATTCGATTGAGTTGGTTGACTTCACTAGCTCCTGGATCGTAATCAACGGCAACGATATTAGTGCCTGGATAAGCTCTCTTAAGCTCTTTAATGATTCCTTTTCCAGTGACGTGATTTGGTAAACAAGCAAAGGGTTGCATGCAAATAATATTTTTAACATTCATTTCGATGAGTTCAACCATTTCCCCGGTTAATAACCAACCTTCCCCTGTCCGATGTCCTAATGAGACAAATTGCTCAGCTCCTTTAGCTACATGATGAATCGTTTTAGGTGCTGTGAAGCGGGAGCTTTTTTCTAATGCCTCTTTCATTGGTTTACGATACCACTCAATCACTTGGATTAATGATTCTCCAATAATTTTTGACACTTTACTACCAAGCAGCAATTGCTGATCACTATGATAAGCACAGTATAATAAGAAATCAACCAGTCCTGGTACAACAGCTTCCGCCCCTTCAGATTCAACAACACTCACTACATTATTATTCGCTGTTGGATGGAATTTAACAAGAATTTCACCAACCAGTCCAACCCGTGGTTTTCTCGTATTAAAAATCGGTAAGTCTTCAAAATCTTTCACAATTTTTTTCACATTGCTTCTAAATGTTCGATGACTTGCCTTTTTAAGAGCATGTTTACACGTTTGCTCCCATTTCTCATAAAGAGCATTGGCTGAGCCTTCCTCTACTTCATAAGGTCGTGTTCGATAGAGGACGGTCATCAATAAATCGCCATACATGAGAGCTTGCATCGCACGATTTAAAAGAGAATATGAAATCGTAAATCCTTCATTTTTTTCAAAGCCTTGCGCACTTAATGAGATGACAGGAACTTGTTCTAAACCTGAATCTTGTAAGGCTTTTCTTAAAAAACCGATGTAATTTGTAGCACGACACCCTCCACCTGTCTGGGTAATGAGAAGTGCTGTTTTATTCACATCATAATGCCCTGATTTTAAGGCACTCATCATTTGTCCTACCACTAAAATGGCTGGATAGCACGCATCGTTATTTACATACTTCAACCCTTCATCAACAGCCCCATGATCGAGTGAAGGTAGCACCTCAATCTGATATCCCGAATAGCGGAACGCTTCTTGTAACATTCCAAAATGAATGGGTGACATCTGAGGGGCTAAAATCGTATAGGACTGTTTCATTTCTTTGGTGAATTCAACTGGACGATAAATATTATCAACAAGATGACGTTCAAAATGATTTTTCTCACGTTCTAACATCGTTGCTTTTAATGAGCGTAATCGAATACGAGCCGCTCCTAAATTACTTCCTTCATCAATCTTTAACGTCGTATAAATTTTGGAATGACGTGCTAAAATATCGTGAACTTGATCAGTGGTCACTGCATCAAGTCCACAACCAAATGAATTGAGTTGAACAAGTTCTAAGTCGTCTTGAAAAGCAACAAAGCTTGCTGCTTGATATAACCTTGTATGGTAGACCCATTGGTCAACGACACGAAGTGGTCGTTCGACCTCTCCTAAATGAGCAATCGAATCTTCAGTAAATACCACCATCCCTAAGGAGTTAATCATTTCAGGAATCCCGTGATTAATATGAGGGTCGATATGATAAGGGCGTCCTGCTAAAACAATTCCTTTTAAGTGATGCTCACGCATATATAAAAGTGTCTGTTCGCCATTTTGACGAATATCTTCTTTAAACCGCTCTAATTCTTTCCAAGCTTGATCGACACTATCATAAAGTTCCGTCCATGAAATATCTAAGTCTTCAAAAATCTCATAAAGACGTTTTGCTAATTTATCTTTTTGATCAAATGGTAAGAATGGATGATAATAAGGAATCTCTTTTTCTCTCAACTCATCAACATTATTTTTAATAACTTCTGGGTAAGAAATAACAATCGGACAGTTATAATGATTATTTGCCTTTGAATCTTCTTTTTTCGAATAAGTCAATGAGGGATAAAAAATAAAATCGACGTTCTTTTCAATAAGATTCATGATATGACCATGAACAAGTTTTCCAGGATAACACACTGATTCTGATGGAATGGTTTCAATTCCTTTTTCGTAAATTGCCTTGGATGATGAATCTGAAAGAACAACACTAAAACCCAGACGGGTAAAGAACGTTGCCCAAAATGGATAGTTTTCATACATATTTAACACACGTGGAATGCCGACCGTTCCGCGTGGGGCTTCTTCTAATTCTTTTGTTTTATAGTTAAATAATCGGTTATATTTATAACGAACTAAGTTAGGTAAGGCATTGTCATCATTTGATTTTCCCGCTCCACGTTCACAACGATTTCCTGAAATAAATCGTTCCCCACTTGAAAATTTATTAATGGTCAACAAGCAATGATTACTACAAAGCCCACAGCGAGTACTTCGCGTCTTAATGTCAAAGCTTTCTAGTGCTTTTTCATCCAGAAGGGTTGAAGCCTCTCCTGCTACATACCGTTCTTTCGCAATTAAAGCCGCTCCAAAAGCCCCCATAATTCCTGAAATATCGGGACGGATGGCTTCGCGTCCTGATAATAATTCAAATGCTCGTAAAACCGCATCGTTATAAAAGGTTCCCCCTTGAACGACAATTTTATCGCCTAACTCCTCCGGATTACGAAGTTTAATCACTTTAAATAAAGCATTTTTAATGACTGAATAGGAAAGCCCTGCCGAGATATCTCCCACTTCAGCTCCTTCTTTTTGTGCTTGTTTCACACGAGAATTCATAAAGACGGTACAACGAGATCCTAAATCGACCGGACGTTTTGATTTAATGGCTGTCTTAGCAAATTCGGAAATGTTAAGGTTCATCGACGTCGCAAATGTATCTAGAAACGATCCACATCCAGAAGAGCAAGCTTCGTTTAAAAGAATACTTTCAATATTCCCCTCTTTAATTTTAAGACATTTCATGTCTTGTCCACCAATATCTAAAATCGTATCCACACCTGGACAGAAATAATCAGCTGCTTTATAGTGAGCGACCGTTTCAATTTCACCAATATCGACTTTTAAAGCTGCCTTAAGTAGGGCTTCTCCATAACCTGTCACACTTGAATTTACAATTTTAGCACCTTTAGGAAGTCGTTGATAAAGTTCTTTTAAAACAGCAATGCTAGATTGAAGTGGACTTCCTTGATTACTTCCATAATGAGTAAACAATAACTCTCCCGCTTCATTAATTAGCGCTACTTTCGTAGTGGTTGATCCTGCATCGATTCCTAAAAAACAGTTTCCCTCATATGTATCTAACTCACAACGCCCAACCCGCGAATCTTGATGACGACTCTTAAAAGACTCGTACGCTTCTTCTGTTTCAAATAAAGGTTGCAAACGAGCAGACTCTTCTGTTTCAGCTGATTTAACATGTTTCAAACGATGAATTAACTCGGAAAAAGTGATTGATTGTTCATCTATACTTGATAGTGCGGCTCCTAATGCCACATAAAGCTGTGAATTTTTTGGAAAGATCACTTGAGATTCATCTAATTCAAGCGTCTCAATAAATCGCTGTCGTAATTCTGATAAGAAATATAACGGTCCTCCTAAAAAGGCAACATTTCCTTTGATTGGACGTCCACAAGCTAAGCCACTAATCGTTTGAATGACTACCGCTTGTAGCACCGAAACTGCAATATCCTCCTTAGCCACCCCTTCATTTAAAAGAGGTTGCACGTCCGTTTTTGCAAAGACACCACATCGTGCTGCAATCGGATAGATCACTTGATAATGTTTAGCTAATTCATTCAATCCAAGTGCATCCACTTGTAATAAAGATGCCATTTGATCAATAAAAGCACCTGTTCCTCCCGCACAGGTTCCATTCATTCGTTGCTCAATTCCATCTTTAAAATAGGTGATTTTTGCATCTTCTCCCCCAAGTTCAATCGCGACATCAACTTCTGGATAATAAAGCTTTGTTACTTTCGTTGCAGCTACCACTTCTTGAATAAAAGAAACATCGATATATTTAGCTAATGCCATCCCACCTGAACCTGTGATCATCACTGTTATGTCATGGGATTTCATGACTTTTTCCGCCTGTTCTAATATTTGTGTGAGTGTTTTTAAGATATCTGCAAAATGCCGTTGATAATCACTAAATAATACCTTTTGGTTTGTATCTAAAACAATCACCTTAACTGTTGTTGAGCCAATATCAATTCCAACATGAAGTAGAGTTTTACTCATCCTGTTCGCAGTCTGTCTGCTTCTCCCCCTTCTTTATATATAAGTCCAGATAAGTTTTTTACATCGTAAAAACTTTTAGCTGGACTATAGTCTGCCTTGCACGGCATAACCATCTCATATTTCGGTTGCTGTATTAAATGTAGAAAACATTTCTGTTTGTATATAGAAACTAAACTGCATTTTATCATTTCCCATCGATCTTAATTTTTCTTCCTACCCTTCAGTATATTTCTGACGATTCCCATTATAGAAGTATTATATGAGAGACCCTTAGTATAATAAGACTTGGCTTTCATTTTTTCTTCAAAATTTCATGATTTAATCAATATGAAGAGTTAACTAAAATTATCTTCCAAAATAAAATTACCTTTTGACTCTATATAAAAACTTATGGATGAGGAGATCTCAAAATCATTAAAAAACAAAAAGCATGATTGTGACATAATGTACAATCATGCTTTTTCATTTTTATTTTAGAGCATTTAAAACAGCTTCGTAATCTGGTTCTTGTGAAACTTCTTTACAATATTCCACATATGTTACTGTATTATGTTCATCAACAACAAACACAGCACGTGCTAATAAACCTAACTCTTTAATATACGTTCCGAATTTCGCTCCAAAATCATGATCTTTATAGTCCGATAAGGTTTGAACATTTTCTATCCCTGCTGCTCCACACCAACGTGCCTGAGCAAATGGTAAGTCCATTGAAATGGTATAAACCTTTACCCCTTCTAAATTTGCTGCTTCTTGATTAAAACGACGAACTTCTGTATCACAAACATCTGTATCAATGGAAGGAACACTAACATAAACTTTTTTCCCTGTGAATAAATCCGATGAAATAGGTTTTAAATGATTATCGATAGCCGTGAAAGTTGGGGCTGGATTTCCAGCTTTAATCACAGTTCCTTCTAATGTCACAGGATTGCCTTTAAAAGTTACTTGCATAATAAATCTCCTTTATTTTTCATTAATATTTAAAATAATGACCTTTTCTCGTGTCATGGATTCAATACTGCGGCGAACCCCTTGAATTCCAAGCCCTGATTTTTTAATCCCGATGAATGGTAAATGATCAGGCCCACGCTCCGTACGACCATTAATTTGAATTGAACCCGTCTCAAGTTTTCGTGCAATCGTTAAAGCTTTATCAAGATTTTGTGTAAATACACTAGCTTGTAATCCATATTCAGAGGCATTCGCAATTTCAATCGCTTCTTCTTGAGAGTCCACTCGAATAATTGGTAAGACTGGACCGAAAGGTTCTTCCCATGCAATGCGCATCTCTTTCGTCACATGATCGAGTAATGTTGGATAGATTAAATTTTCTTCTCGTTTATTTCCTAGTACTAAGGTTGCTCCTTTTTCTAGTGCATCATCAATGAGCCCTTGTACAAAGTCGGCAGATTGTTCATCAATTAATGGCACAATCGTGGCGTTATCTTCAGGTGAGCCAACGGATAACTTTTCGACTTCTGATTGAATAAGCGATACTAATTCATCTGCTACCGAACGGTGAACTAACACACGTTTAATCGCTGTACAGCGCTGACCTGAATACGAGTAGGCTCCTGAAACAATTTGTTTGGCAGCAAGTTCTAAATTAGCATCTTCACAAATGATGGCCGGATCTTTTCCACCGAGCTCCATGACAAGCGGAATCATCTTCGCTTTTTGTGCGATACGTTCTCCTGTACTCGTTCCTCCTGTAAAGGTTACTAAAGCAATATCATCATGTTCAATGAGATAATCTCCAATCACAGAGCCTTTTCCTGTTACTAAATTTAAAACACCCGCAGGAAGATTTGTTTTCGCTAAAGCCTCAATCATTTTTGTTCCACTAATAGAACCTTGTGTTGCCGGTTTAAAAATGACTGTATTCCCTGTAATAAGCGCCGGTGCTAATTTGGCGGCAGCAAGATTCACAGGATAGTTAAAAGGCGAAATCGCAAGAACAACTCCGAGTGGAACACGCTCAATGACAGCAAGTTTGGAACGACTGCCACCAGGGAAATGTTCACCATTTAAACTTTCTCCACTTAAGTGAATCGCCTCTTCCACTGTATAATGAATTAAATCGGCTGTTCTTTCTACCTCTTTAATCGCATCTTGATAAGCTTTCCCAACTTCTTTCATCATGATGGTTGCCAATTCTTCTTTCATTTTCAATAACTCATCTGCCCACGCATGTAAATAATGAGCTCGATCATAAATACTCATTAAGCTCCAATCAGGTTGAGCTGCTTTAGCACTCTGAATACATTGATTTACTTCATCCTGCGTTAAAGCTTGTACTGAACCAATGGATGTTTTTAAGTAAGGGGATACAATAGCAATGGTTTCACCGGACTCACTGCTTTTCCACTGACCTTGACTGTAATATTGATAAACTGTCTGCACCGTTTTACTCACCTTCCTTATCTTTAGTAGATATCGACCGATATCTCTTCTTTAGTGTTTCTAAATTATCTATTATTATTTCCCTTCTTAATAGGTACTGTTTCCCAGCTTTTGTATAGATTAATAAGAGATAGACTATTATGAGTTTGGAGGAGGAGCAACATGATGAGTAAAAAACATCTCGGCCAGTTATTTTATGAGCTTTTTTGGATTTTTTTCATCGGATGTTTTTTAGGTGTTGTAATCGAAAGTATATGGTGTGTCTTAACTCGTGGTTATTATGAAAGTCGTAGCGGACTCATTTATGGACCCTTTAATCTCATCTATGGGTTTGGGGCTTTACTTATGACGATTGGCTTAAATCCTTTACAGCATAAAAAAGATAAGACTATTTTTTTCTTTGGGTTTATGATTGGTACCGTATTTGAATATATTTGTAGCTATTTTCAAGAGCTATGGTTTGGAACTGTATCCTGGGATTATAGTCATTTTCTATTTAATCTTAATGGACGAGTCAATTTACTCTATTCTTGCTTTTGGGGACTATTATCTCTCGCTTGGATGAAATGGATGTATCCTTATCTCCTCATAGAAATTAGAAAAATTCCAAAGAAAATTGGTCATCTACTCGCTATATTTCTTCTTATATTTATTATTTTTGACAGTGCTATATCAGCCCTTGCCCTTGAACGGCAGGCCGAACGTCGTCATGATGTTCCAGCAACGACTCAACTCGACACCTTCCTTGATTATCATTACCCTGATGAACGTTTACTAAAAATTTATCCAAATATGATCATCACGAGTGAGTAAAATTTCACAAAAATGTCCATTATGAAGTAACACGATTTTAGGGGGTGTTAATAATGAAAAAAGCGTATCTTTACTTACTAATTGGCACAATCTTAATGTTTTTTTCACTGGGAATTATAGCTCTCGATCTTATTATTCATATAGCAGGATATGGGCTAATGATTTTAGGGATGCTTTTAATTCTTCAACAACGTGAATCTCCATCATTATTGATTGCCAGCCAGTTAACCATTGGACTTTTAATTTTCGAACTATTAAAAGTAGGAGTCGCACGTGCCATTATGTCAAATACACTATTATCTATTGGATTCATGACATTAATTCTCGTGACGCAATTATCAATTTTTTACCTTATCATTAAATCAGAAGGAGATGCTTCTGAATCGCTTGAAGTCCAAACTTATCAACAAGCTGAGCTTTTATTGAGTATTGGACTTCTCGGCCTATATTTTATTTCTTATTTCAGCACGCTTGCCTTTTCCTTATTTGCAATTCTTAATTTGTGTTTCTATTTTTTTATTGTGTATGTTTTTTATAAGCTTATCAACGCATATAGTTATTAATAAAAATACATGAAACATAAATTAAAAAGCTCGTCAGAAATCACTGTTCTGACGAGCTTTTTAATTTTCCCTTAATAAAAGAACAACGACGACAATCAAGATAAAGCAACAAATCCAAATCGCATAAATTTCTAGACATTTAATTAGAAGAGCTCCAATTAAGGCCCCTAGAGAAAATGAAAAGATAATAATGAAATAATTTAAACACTTTTTCTTTGCTTCTTCATCGCGCCGAATATAAAACAAAGTTAACTGTTCAGCTGCTGAGCGTAAATTCCCTGTACAAACAGTTGTTGCATAAGCAGCTCCCCTTAGTTTTCTAAAACTACTAATTTGCATGGCGCAAATAAATGAAATCGTAATATTAACAATCATGGCTGGAAAAGTAACAGGATAAAAGCCAATTAAAAATAATAAACCAATCTCAATGATTAGCACGTATTCATGCCACCGTTCATGTAATTTAACAAACTCTGTCACCACTACGCCACTAAAGAAAGCTATAATCGGAACGATATAATACAAAGCCTTCATCCATTGACCTTCTGAAATCTGTAGCATCAATAAAACCATATTTCCTGTTTGAGCATTCGCAAAAACTCCTCCACGGAGTAAATAAGTATTCACATCTAAAAATCCACCAACAAAAGCTAGTAATATTCCTACCCTTCTCGTCTCATGAATCTTTACCTTAGTCACACTTTGTAACAAAAAAATCCCCCCTCCTATTTAACCTATGATGATTACCTAATTTTTTACCCAAAAAGCGTTCATAATATTGCAATTAATTTACTTTAAGAATTTAAAAATCATCAATTTTTTCTATTTTTCACAGGGAATGAATACATTATAATAGGACAGATTTAAGGGGGAGCAGTATGTCATCAACAATCGTGATTTATAGTTCAAAATATGGAACAACAGAACTCTATGCTAACTGGATTGCAAAGGAATTAAAAGCTGATTTGAAAAAAATTTCTGAAGTTAAATCTTATGAACTAATCTACTATGATACAGTCATTTTCGGAGCACCACTTTATATAGGCAAACTTCATCAATATAATCAAATGCTAAACACTATGATGCTATACCCACCAAAATTATTTCTTATTTTTGCTGTTGGATTAAAAGATCCAAGTGAGGAATATATCCAAGTCATAAAAAAACAAAATAACATTGAAGATGATGAAGTTTTTTACTTTCCAGGGAAACTCGATTATCAACATCTAACGTTGTTAGATAAGTTTTTAATGCGAGGATTGAAGGCTCAAATTAAAAAACATCAATCACTCACGGATGAAGAACAACGAATTTTAAATAGTTTCAATCACCTAGTTGATGAAACAAATCGTCAATTTATCCTACCATTGATTCATTATGTTCAAAAAAATGCATTACTGTAATTTCCATTATCTGTGTTATAATAATAGAAACCAATGGGGGGATTAAATGAGAAGAGCCTATACGTATATTATTGTTGGTTTTTTCTTTATCTTTTTAAGTATTACAATCAATGAAATTGACTTACTTCATGATTCAATCGGTTACTTACTCATTGTACTTGGGGTTATAGAAGGAGAGAGACAGCGTCCCATTCAAGAATTTATCCAAGCCAAGTATTTAGGGATTGCGCTAGGAATTTATGCACTGATCCAACCTTTTCTATTTAGTAATCAATCTCTAAACAATTCTAGTGCATTAGTATGCTTAACACTCATTGCTTCTTTAGCTAGTATTTATATGTACTATTCATTATTAAAAGCTGAATATATCTGGCATCCATCAAAACAAACAAGACAATATGTTGACACTTATTTGGTTTTAGCCATTACTAGTTTTGCAGCTAATTGCCTAACGTATCTCATCCCAATCTTTGCTTTTATAGCCATCCTTATTGGAATCGCACAAAGTATTTATTTAATTTATGTCTTCCTCCGGCTACGTGCACAATATGAAGACTGAAAAAGCTCAGGAAAATCCATTCCTGAGCTTTTTCAGTTTTCATTGATAAGTCAATATTTTTATAAATCTAATAATTCTTCAACCATACCATTAGCAAAAAATCAAAACGTTATGCTTAATACTTAGCGTTTTCTCATTTAAACTATATACTTCTCAACGAGCGCATTAAATACTGCTTCTTCTTCAACAATATAACGTTCAAAATCAAGATTAGATTTCTCTACTGCTTGAGCTAACTCATATAAGAATTCAGGAATTTTCGTTGAAACCATCTCACCATAACTATGACCTAGTTGAGTCTTGTCAGCACCAAATTTTCCACCCACACTAAATGTGAAACACTCCGCTACAGCTCCATCAACTTTTTTCTTTTTACCTGTAAATCCAAGGGCGCCAATTTGATGCACTCCACATGAATTTTGACATCCAGAAAGATAAACTCGCGGTAATACATCCTGATTATAGTTCTTAAATTTAAAGTGTTGTAAAATTTGACGTAACGTTCCTTGACTATTACATAAACCAATTTGACAAGTTGGGGCCCCAATACAAGAAACACTTTGTTCAAGCTTTGTTTTTCCACTCATTGAATCCGTTATCTGTAATAACTGTTTAGCTTCTTCACCACTTAAGTTTCTAAAATATATTCCTTCTTCCATCGCTAAGCGGACGTCTACCCCTTCTACTGATTCAACGAATTCAATTAATTTTACAAAATCATTAAGTTCCAGCTGACCTCCAACTGGATGTAAATAAACACTGTATAACCCCGATTGCTTTTGAACAAATATACGTTTATCTTCTAGCGGTTGAGGTTGTGCTGTCTTATTAATTATTGTTTTTTGGAGGTTGATTAAATCTAAACCACCTTTAGCTTTAACCTCATCCACATGTTTTTGATAAGCTTCTAACGTGGCTTCTTCTCCTAATCGTTCAACAATATAACGAACACGTGCTTTATTACGATTTTCATAATCTCCTTCTGCCATAAACAGTTGAACCATTGCTTCCACATAGTATAATACTTCATTTGGTTTAATTAATGGTTCATATTTAATGGCAAGACGCGGATTTTGACCAAGCCCTCCACCTAAATAAACTTGGAAATATTCTTCACCGTTTTTTGTTACTGCTAAGAATCCTAGATCCTGTACGGTACAATGTGCTTCATCAGCATTACTACATGAAAAAGAAACTTTTAATTTTCGTGGTAACTTGTACTTATAAATATCTTTTAAGAAATAATCCCCTGTTGCTAAAGCATAAGGTGTCACATCAAACGCTTCATTAGGATCAACTCCTGATAAAGGTGAAATGGCAACATTTCGTGGAAAATTTCCACCTGCTCCACGTGTATACAAATCATGATCTAAAGCCTCTTTCATTAAATCACAGACCTCATCGATTGATAATCCATGTAATTGAATAGCCTGACGTGTTGTTAAATGAATCCGTTCAAGACCATATTTTTTCGCTAAATCACCTACAAGTTTCATATTTTCTAATGTTAAAACACCTGATGGAATACGTAAACGAATCATTAATTCTTTTTTATCACGATGCGCATACACTCCTAATCCACCAGAAACATGTTTAAATTTCATCATATTAATTTCACCATTTAAAAACTGATGACCCACTTGGCGAAAGTCTTCAATCTCGGAATATAAGACTTGCTTTAAATCCTGCATACTATTACTCCCCTTCTTATATTTTCTACTGTTTCAAGTATACCAAATAATTGAAAAAGAAATACAAAATATTAATGGATAAATTCCTATAAACTATGTTTTAAAGTTGAACTTCACCTGACTAAGGTCATCAGCATTCTCCCGCTTTTCATAACTTTATCATCGTAAAGCTTAGTTATTACATAATGTAAGTCATTAATTCTCCTAAATGTCTCTTTAGATTCTCACCTTCAATAGGCCATCTCTGACTGCTCTTCATGACTAGGGACAACTGACCTGGAGTTTTCGAAGGAGATATATCACTTACAGTTTTTAAAGATTTAAAAGTTTCCATGATAGAAATAACTATATCCACTATCTTAATTTCCTTCTTAATACAAAAACACTTTATACAAGATATGATTGAATCAGTAAAATAATTAGAAATTTTTACTAATAATTACTTTATTTAATCGCTTTCATCTGTTAAGATGAAAGTGTATTTTTTATATACGAGGGGGATTTAAAAAATGGAGGCAAACAAATTACGCATTGCTGATTTATTACATGGAGCTGATTACAATCCTGAACAATGGCTAGACCATCCAGATATTTTAGCGCGAGATATTGAATTAATGAAAGAGGCTCACTGTAATGTGGTGAGTATGGGGATGTTCTCTTGGTCAATGCTAGAACCAGAAGAAGGCAATTATCAATTTGAATGGCTAGAATCAGTGATTAATAATTTATACAATAATGGAATTTATACCTTCCTTTCAACACCAAGTGGGGCTCGTCCACACTGGTTAGCAAAAAAGTATCCTGAAGTCTTACGCGTAGAAAAAAATCGTGTCCGTAACTTATTCGGGCTTCGCCATAATCACTGCTACACGTCACCTGCTTATCGTGAAAAAGTGGCTCAGATTAATGGTGAATTAGCTAAACGTTTTGCCAATCATCCAGGAGTACTTCTTTGGCATCTTTCCAATGAATATGGAGGAGAGTGTCACTGTCCACTTTGTCAGGAAGCTTTCCGCAATTGGTTAAAACAAAAATATCAAACACTTGATGCTCTCAATGATGCCTGGTGGACAACTTTTTGGAGTCACCGTTATACGTCTTGGGATCAAATCGAAAGTCCCGCTCCGCACGGAGAAATGATGTTACATGGATTAAACTTAGATTGGTACCGATTTGTCAGCCACCAAACACTTGATTTCGTGAAATGGGAAAAAGATAGTGTTAAATCATATAACCCAGAACTACCAGTCACCATTAACATGATGTACTACTTCTATGGGATTAACTACTTTGACACGAAAGATTTAATCGATATTGTTTCTTGGGATTCTTACCCAGTTTGGCATAAAGCCGGAACTACTGATTTAGAAATTGGTTGTGATACAGCAATGATGCATGATATCATGCGTTCTATTAAAAATGAACCCTTCTTATTAATGGAAAGCACACCAAGTATGACAAACTGGCAAAACGTCGCTAAACTCAAAAAACCAGGGATGCATATGCTTTCTTCAATGCAGGCTGTCGCTCATGGATCAAATTCAGTTCAATACTTCCAATGGCGTAAAAGTCGTGGAGCTTCTGAAAAATTCCACGGTGCCGTTGTTGATCATTATGGAAAATCTGATACACGCGTTTTCCGTGAAGTGTCTGAACTGGGTCAACGCTTAGAAGGATTAACACCATTAACAAAAACATGTAATCAAGCACAAGTCGCTATCCTATTTGATTGGGAAAATCGTTGGGCCATTGATGACATGCAAGGACCTCGTAACATTGGGATGCATTATAAGGAAACCGTTCAACAGCATTACAAAGCCTTTTGGAAAATGGGGATTCCAACTGATTTTGTTGATATGAGCTGCGATATTTCAAAATACAAAGTATTAGTTGCTCCAATGATGTATTTACTTCGCAACGGATTTGAACAAAAAATAAAGGCATTCGTTGAAGCAGGTGGAACATTAATCACGACCTATTGGTCAGGAATCGTAAATGAAACAGATCTTTGCTACTTAGAAGGTACACCACATGGATTAATGGACGTCGTAGGCCTTCGCAGCGAAGAAATCGATGGGTTATTTGATGGAGAAACAAATAGCGCCTCTGCCACAACCTCTTCATGGTTAACTCAATCAGAGTCTTATACATGTTCTGAATTATGTGATCTCATCATCCCAAGTACAGCAAAAACATTAATGACTTATAATGAAGATTTCTATACTAATCAACCGGCTCTAACTGTTAATTCATTTGGACAAGGACAAGCTTACTATATCGCTACGAAATTTGAAGATAAATTCTACGATGATTTTTATGCTCAAGTACTAGAGGAACTTGGAATTAAACGTCCACTTGATACTGCATTACCAGAAGGTATCATTATAACTGATCGTGAAGGTTACTTGTTCATCCAAAACTTTAACCGTGAAGCAGTTATAATTCCAGCACTTCCAACAAGTTGTCATTTAATAGATGGAGATAAAGATATCCACCATGATTTCACCCTTAATCCATTTGAAGTTTTAATCGTTCATAACTAATATAAAAAGAGATAATCTCAAAATAATTAAAGGGCTTATTAGTCGATGAAAACTTTTAAGCCCTTTTTAAATACTAATCCTAATGAGTAATGAAATTCAGTTAGTTCTACTACCTAGTTCTCATTGATTATTGGCATCTGTCTTTATACAAAATAGCACAACTATTTTAAAACGAATTGGCTAATTCAAATAATGAAAGTTTTTATATCAGTTTATTTTAATAGAGAGCCTGTCAAGTTAAGTGTGTAAACTAATTTTTAAAAATTATAGATAGGGTGTTAAACGATCTGGGTATAAGATTAATAATTGATTTAATATTTGACTCCAATTTGAAAGTTGACGTCGCCACTTCTTAGTAACTTCCATTCCCTAGCAGCGGAGGATGGTTCACTTCGTTCTCTGCCAGGGGACCCATGGTTTGAAGTTAGATTAATTTCATCACCGATGTTTCATTTGGAAAAGCTCCTTTTCCTTTTAGAACTTTTCTTAATTGGCTATTGTAGCTTTCAATGGCGTTTGTCGTATAAATCATTTTTCGAATTTCTTTAGGAAAATTAAAGAGTTGATAAACTTCTTCGATGTTATTTTCCCACACTCTAACGGCTAAAGGTACCAGGGGACTCCATTTATTTTTAAAGGTCTCAAAGGCTTGTTCTGCTACTGATCGATTAATCGCTTGATAGATTTGTTTTAAATCATAACAGAATGATTTTCTATCTTGATAAGAAACAAATTTCGTTGATTGTCGGATTAAATGAACTAAACAACGTTGAACGAGGGCATGAGGAAAAACAGCTTGAATGGCCTGTTTAAAGCCACTTAAACCATCCACACAGGCAATACAAATATCTTGCACTCCACGAGCCTTTAATTCATCTAATAAACTCATCCAATAAGAGGCACTTTCTGCTTCTCCGATAGAGAGGCTTAAAACATCTTTGCGACCATCTAAAGACACACCTATGATACAGTAAACTGCTTTGTTTGAGGCACTCATTCCATCACGCACTTTGACATGAAGCGCATCTAAATAAATGATAGGATAAACAGGCTCTAAAGGCCGTTGTTGCCAATCTTGAATCAGTGGAATCACTTTATCAGTTACAGCAGAGATCGTTTCATGTGACGTTTCAAAGCCATAAATCTCTGCTAATGTTTTAGAAATATCACGCGTTGATAAACCTTTAGCATAAAGCGATAGAATCTTTTCTTCAATTCCGATGACATTGGTTTGACGTTTAGGCACGATTTGAGGTTCAAATGAACCTTGCCGATCTCTGGGAGTCTGAATCGTTGTTTCACCAAGACGCGTTTGAATGGTTTTAGATTGACGTCCATTTCGTGCATTTGAAGTTGATTTATTACGAAAATCATATCGGCTATATCCTAGATGTTGATCTAATTCAGCTTCTAATGCTTGTTCAATAAAGCCTCCAAACATGTCTAATAAAACAGCTTCAATATCACTAGCAGATTTAATGTTGTATTCATCTTGGAGGAGATTAAATAATTGGTTCATCGTAGCTTTTCTTGTCATAAATAATAAACTCCTTTGAAATAGTTAACTTATTATGGTAACTGTTCTAAGAGTTTACACACTTTATCTTACACCCTCTTAATAGAAAAAGTGTATCGTTTATTAATCATCAAAAATGAAACTTTCACTTTATGGAAAATCATTTTGATACAGGATGAATATAAAAAGTATCAAAACAGTGTGTCATTTATTAGGGGAAACTATTAAAGTAATCAGTGAATGCTCACTTATAGAACTAATAAAACTTCATGATTTCTTTTAATAAGTATTAAAAAGGGACTCTAAAGTCAAGAAAACTGAAAATATGGGATGATTAGCGAGCTTGCTCGCTATTTATGAGGAAATACAATTTCCCCACCCATTTAAGATGTTTTCGTAGACTAAAGAGTCCTTGATTTATTCTAATACTTATTTTTAATTCAAAGAGAGTCTCTCTATAACAAATTTTAGCTATTTACATATATTTTGAGACATCTCCCTTTAGCTCATTTCTATAGTAATTCAATATGATTCATATCAAGTTTGTATTTTACATCTTTACGTTCAACAATGACATTGATTTTTTCTTTTAATTGTTCATCTTCCATTAACTTTGTAATCAACTCTTTTGTTGGATTAATGGCAAATGGTGTTCCAACTGCATGAAACATTGTTAAATCGCCTGTTGTATCACCATAAGCATAACTTTTACTTAAATCAATATCGTATTTGGCTTGAAGCTCATTAATGGCTTTTTGTTTACTAACAGCATCCCACATCGGAATGACATTTCCATTGTAACATCCTTGCTCATCTGTTTCATAAATGGTTCCTCTGAAGTCATCCATTTTATATTTATTTGCCATTTTACTAACTAATTCAAGGGGTGAGCCTGAAATCGCAATGACAATATGACCTTGTTCTTTGTGCCATTTCATACGTTCACGTGAAAACGTGTAGATGCGATCTCCTTTTTGATTGATTACTTTTTGTGCAACATGATCAATGTGTTCTTTACTTACACCAAGAATAGCTTGTTTATAAGCATCCACCATCTTCAATAGATACTCATCATAGTCACCTTCACGACGATCCCATTTTAAATAAACAGGTTTCACTTCGTTATGCCAAACATCCTCTTCGATTAATTCATATTTAATAATTTTCTTGAATACTTCCGTAATAAGTCCTTCACGATAAATCGTACCATCAATATCAAAAAAGGCTGCAATCTTAGACATGTTACCCCTCCTGCTGAAATTAAATTTTGAACAACATACTGACACTAAGATTTAGTGTTAACAAATGGTGTTCGGACTATAATAGCAAACTAATTAAAAAAAATCAAGAATAAAACAACATTAAATTTATTCTTACCATTCAGTTTTGTATGCGTTTTACTTTGTCGATTTATAAAATTCTATTTTTTATCATTTACAGCGATAATAAATTCTATTACGTTCATACAATATCATACCTTTAATCAAGAACGATAAATCGAAAAGGGATCTATATGGGAACTTATTATAAAAATTGATTTAAAGATAAATTAATGATTATTATGGGAAATTGGACGAGTGACTGCTATGAGAGGACCATTAAAAGGCGCTAAAATCGTCGTTGTTGATAATGATTAAGTAAATGGCGCAAAAACACTAGTTTATATTCAGGATAAAGTTGGAGAGGCACTCTTTCTAAACTTAGATACCTCCATTGAAGAAAATGCAAAACAAATGGGCGAGCAAACAATCGAATGTTATGAAAAATTAGATCTCGCAATCAATGATACTAGTGTAATAGGAAATCCCGTTCCAGTTCATGAATTAACTAAAGAAGAATAAAAGGATCATAAAAGAAGGCGAATTTAGCTTTTTCTATGGTCCTTTATATTGTTCATCTTATTTCAAATTAATTATTTTCTTCGCTATACTTGTGTAGATTTTGAAGATCTTAATTGCATAAGTTTTTCAATTAGGGAATTGACGACGCCACTACCACGACTCACAACTAGCCCAGTAACTATCTCCCCAACATATGGAACAACCATAGTTATTCCTAATATACTAAATAAATCTAACTTAGCACAAACACAAACTGCGATACTTAATATAATTGCTCCGATTTTTTTATAGCTTAATTTCCCATTATTTTTGAATAATGTATTGAATGTTTCAACGGCTGATTCTATCAGAATTGCGACTACGACAACTGCTAGCAGTTCCATCATTAGTTAACCTCCCCCCGAAAATATTAGTTATTCATAAAGATTGATTGTTAAATCCTTTCCTGACCTTATATTTTTTTGGTATAGGATAAACTGATCCAACCAGCCCCACTTTTTAGCTTTCCGAAGCCATTACTTTCATCAACAATTGTATAAACTTCGTTAGCTTTAACAGTAGTAACGACAGGGTAACTAGTACCTGCACCCGATCGAACATTTAATACGGAACAATTCACAATTTTAACTTGATAGCCAGATGAACTGGAAGATGAAGTGGTTGTAACTTTTTCAACATAATCTGTCCCCATTGAAATCCAACCCGCTCCAGATTTCAAGCGTCCTAATCCATTGGATACTTCTACAATGGTATAAACATCACCTTTTTTAACAGTTCCTACAACTTGACTTGTGAATGAGGCTTCTTTACGAATATTTAATTCATTACAAATCACTTTTACAGTAAAACTTGAAAAACTATCGGTTGAAGTTGATGATGAATCAACTGTAACTTTTTCAACATAGTCTGTTCCCATCGAAATCCAACCCACTCCAGATTTTAAGCGTCCTAATCCATTGGATACTTCTACAATGGTATAAACTTCACCTTTTTTAACAGTTCCTACAACTTGACTTGTGAATGAGGCTTCTTTACGAATATTTAATTCATTACAAATCACTTTTACTGTAAATTTTAATCCTGGTAAACTTGGAGACTCATCACCAGGTGAATACGGAGGTAAGATAACCGTTGTTCCACTAGATAATTTAGGGTCACATCTTCCCTCTTTAATCGCTTGCAAAACAGTTTCTACTCTTGTTTTGACACTATTCCAACGACCTTCATCCCGGATTCGGTGTGGACAATTTTTAGCTGAAAAATCAGCATGTTGTTTTAAAGCATCAATTCCTAAATCATATTGATATAGTAGTCGTGCCATTACATAAACTGCATTTTCTTCTGCAGCGGTATATTTAGACCCCCCTGATTTTGAATAACAAATTTCAACGGCAATTCCATAACGATTACCAGGTCCACTACTACCATCACCGGCATGCCAAGCATTACGGTTAAGCGGTATTCCTTGAATAACACACGTATCATCTACGGCAAGATGATAAGAAACTGAATTATTATTACGAATCATATAGCTGACTTCATTAGTTGCTGATGCATCATTTGCAGTATTATGACAGACAACATATCTAGGTTTCATGGGATAGGGACACTTGATTGAATATTTACTACTTGAAACTAAGTTTTCTTTAAAAATATAACTCATTTTTATTAACCTCCCTCTAAAGAGTCTTATATTGTATTGTTATTTAGAAGTTCTTGAACTAAATCAATTACTTGGATAATGCACTGGGACGGTTACATATCTTATAATCTTATATATCTTAGTTCCTGTTTTATCATATTCAAAAAAATAGTTTATTGAATGGTCGTTTCACCACCTCTGTATTTAATTTCATCTTACAATAATTAGAAATATTAGTTAAAAAGAGATGACTCCTGCACAATACAGAAATCATCTCTTTTTCATTTCGAGGTGGTCGCTCATAAAATCATTTATTGAATATGAATCTTAACCATTTCGATTCGTTTATCTTTCACACATTCGATTTTAAATACAAGGTTTTCATATTCGACCATGCACTCTTCTGTTTCACTTGGAATATAGTCAATTTGGTTAATTAAAAATCCACCTAATGTATCATAGTCTTCTGTCTCTTCATCAAGATTTAATTGCAATTTATCATTAAGTTCTTTTATGCTAATCAATCCGTTAACAATATATGTATCATTATCAATTTTTCGAATAACAGGATCATCGTCATCGTATTCATCATTAATGTCACCCATCACTTCTTCAATTAAATCTTCAATCGTTACAATTCCTGAGAACCCTCCATACTCATCAATCAATACAGCAAGATGGTTTTTAGATTTTTGTAACTCCTTAAATAGTTGATCAATGTTTTTACACTCAGGTACGAAATAAGGCCGATGAAGTAATTTTTTAATACCCACATTTTCAAATCCAACTTGATAAGCTTCATGCAAAAAATCTTTAAGATATAAAATTCCAATAATGTTGTCCATATCGCCTTCATAAACTGGAATACGTGAATAATTTTCTTCTAATAATTCTTCAATTGATAATGGTAGCTTAATATTAATCATATAAACTTCAGTCCGAGGAGTCATAACCTCTTTAGCAAGTTTATCATCAAAATCAAAGATACTATTAATCATTTCTTTTTCAATTTGATTAATGACACCATATTCTTCTCCTGCATCAACCAGTGATTTTATTTCCTCACGAGATACTTTTTCTTCTAAATCCGTGTCACTCATTCCAATGACTCGAAGTAATACGTTAGTCGATAAAGACAAAAGTTTAACGAAAGGCTTCGCAAATTTAAAAACAAAGACAATCGGTCTCACCGATAACATCGCCATCTGTTCTGATTTTTGTAAAGCAATACGTTTAGGCACAAGCTCACCAAAGACGAGTGTAACATAAGATAAGAGTAAGGTAATGACTACTAGCGAGATAGATTGTGCATAAGGTATACCGAGCTGTGATAAGGAAGCACCAATAACTTCTGAGATTCCTGTAGCTGCTGAAGCACTTGAAAAAAATCCTGCTAATGTAATCCCCACTTGAATGGTTGATAAAAACTTATTTGGTTCTTCTAATAAATCAACGAGTAAGGATGCTTTCTTATTTCCGTCATCTGCTAACATTTTTATTCGATTTCGATTGACCGATACAATCGCCATCTCCGCTGACGCAAAAAATGCATTCAATAACGTTAATACTAAAATCAAAATAAATTGTGACACTAAGCTCATCGGTTCCGGGTCCATAAAATTTATCTCTCCTCTATATTATAGAATTTACGGTTATCCTAATATATGAAAGACTCTTCAGTATGAGTCAGGAAATTATCTTTACAACTCTCTTTGAATATCTACCTTGATACTAATACTATATTCACTTCCTATCAGGTGGTAACAAAAAATCCCCGCATAAAAGGGCTGTCTCAAACTTGAGATATCCCCCTTAAAAACGAAACTTATTTATATACGGCTCATACCAATCCGTTTTCCACCCTTGTTCCTGGCAAAGTGCGAGTAATTGATTTTCATCATTAATACCTCGCTCGGTAATTAAGCGATGTGTCATTTTATTAACCATTAAACCATTGTCTATATCATCAGCATATTGTTTATAAATTGCATAACTACGTATATGTGAGAATTCACAATTCAGCTTTAATGGATCACCTGTTAATTCATCATATTTAACATTATAAGTTTTCTTACGTTTTTTCTTTAATGTCCGACGCGCTACCGCTTTATCTTTATCGTATTCTAACCTCAGACGAACAACCGTATCACACATATAAATACTCTCATAAAATTCTTTTGATGCAATAAGAGCTAATCCTCTTTTTCCTACTCCATTTTCTTCAATCTCTTTAGCTAACTGCGCAACGACTTGAAAACCTCTAATATAAGGCTCCCCATTAAAGTACTGCTTATCTTCACTCGGTAGTTTCATTGCGATATATCTCGCATTATCCACACTAGTTCGTAAAATCGTATGAAGTTTCTCTTTTTTAACCCATATCCATCCTTTTTCATCAACTAAAACACCATCACGCCATGCATTTTTCAACTGTGTTTTAACTCCTTTATAGATTCTTTCATCCATGTCTGGAATGGGATAATTCAAATCTTTGCCTGGATGATAAAGAATTAAATCATTCTTCCCAATGGCTATTCCCTCCCAACCATTTGATTGTACAAATCATTAAGTTGAGCCATTGCATCACTCGCATGAACATGTTTGCAAACATCAGGATGAATGACCTTAGAAATATGATCACGCCAAGTTTTAGCCTTTCGTTTACTACTAAAATGTGTGGCCGTAATTCCTAATTTATTCATTCGCGCTTCACCATCCAATTCGGTTAAGTAAAAAATGTATTCGCTTGCTTTTGTTGTAAAATAACCGCTTTCGCTAACCGTTTGGTTGGTATTTTCACTCGATGGACTAACCATTGCCTCATCTACGAGGTTTTTACATTCGCTTAAATTTAATTGTTGAATCGCTTTTTGAAAGTCTTCAATCGATACCAATAGCTCCTTCCAACTCCGACCAGAAACATGAATTGTTTTGCCACCAAACTTTTTGATTTCTGCTCTAACTTCCTTAAAATTTCCTAATTTTTTTAATTCGTCTAAATCTTTAACATGTAACCAATCCAATCTTAAACACCTCATTTCGTCTAACTCTACTATCACTTTATTCCTACAGATAGGTAATCAGAACGAAAAAAAGCACCGATTAAATTAATATCTAATCGGTGCTTTTCACTTAAATTATCAAAGCTAAAACTAGCTTTTAGACTGCTCAGTTATTTTAAAATTGGCATTAATACGTCGCAGATTTTAATCTTTGGTGCTTCATCTTTCATTACATGGAGCATCTCCATTTGAGAATTAACAATTCTTTTCTTAATCTCAACTGGAACATAACCTCCATCTGCCTGTAACTCATAGGCATTTGTATTATCACTTAAATAAATGTCTAAGATTTGTTTTATTTTTTCTTTAATACCTTCATCCTCAACAATTCCCATTGTCTCCACGCGTTTACTTAAATTACGATACATCCAGTCAGCACTTGAAATATAAATTTCTTCTTCACCATCATTATAGAAATAATAAATACGGCTATGCTCTAAGAACCGTCCAACAATACTACGTACGGTGATGTTTTCACTAATGTCTTTCATTTGTGGACGCAAACAACAAACGCCTCGAACGATCAATTCAATCTTAACGCCAGCCATGGAAGCTTCATACAATTTCATAATCATCTGTTTATCATATAAGCCATTCATTTTAGCAATGATATGTGCCTTTTTCCCTGCTTTAGCATGCTTAATTTCTCGATCAATCAATGCTTCAAATTTTAAACGAAGCTTATGGGGAGCAATCGTAATTTTCTTCATTTTATCTGCTGAAGCATAACCTGATAACATATTAAATAGAATCGATGCATCCTCACCCATTTGGTGATTCGATGTTAAAATCCCCATATCGGTATAAAAATTAGCAGTGACATCATTGTAATTACCTGTTCCAAAATGAACATAACGAGTTAAGCCATCCTTTTCTTTACGAACAATTAAAAGAATTTTACAATGTGTTTTTAATCCAATAACACCATAAATCACATGGCAGCCCGATTTTTCAAGCTTACGAGCCCAGTGAATATTATTCTCCTCATCAAAACGGGCTTTTAACTCGACTAGCACTGTTACCTGTTTCCCATTCTCAGCCGCACGTGCTAATGCTTCAACAATTGGCGAATGTCCACTGACTCGATAAAGCGTTTGTTTAATCGCTAAAACCTTTGGATCATCCGCAGCTTGTTGGACCATTTTAACAATGGGATCAAAGGATTGGAACGGATGATGTAATAATATATCTTTCTCACGCAAGACATCAAAGATGGAACGTTCTTTTAATTCAGAAATTGAATTAGGTATAATGCGTGTAAACTTCAACTCATTATAACCTTCAATATTACCTAATTTAGATAAAAAGGTTAAGTCTACTGGTCCATGAACACGGAAAACATAAGCGTCTTCTACTTCGAGTTCCTCTTCAAGAATTTGTACAATTTCACGCGGAGCTGAAGATTCAATTTCTAGACGAATCACTTCTCCCCACTTACGTTGTTTTAATGATTGTTCAATCGTTTCTAATAAATCTTCAGCGTCTTCTTCATCAACGTGCATCGCTGCATTCTTCGTGATTCGATAACAGCAACTATGTAAGACCTCATGGCTACTAAAAAGCTCGGATAGTTTTGGTTTAATTAAATCTTCAAGTAGCATATGGACCGATCCTTTTTCCGTCGGAACAGGAACGATTCGCGGTAAAACAGAGGGAACTTGAATCGTAGCAAAAACTTGCTCATGATCTTGTTTTCCCATCAGTAACAACCCAATATTTAATGTCTTATCTAAAATAAGTGGAAAGGGACGGGCTTGATCAATGACCATCGGTGTCAAAACAGGATAAATTTGATTTTGATAATAATAATCCATGTATCCTTTTGTTTTTTGATCTAACTCCTCATATTTTACTAGCTCAATCCCATACTCTTTGAGTTCATCTAACAATGCATCATACGTCTGATAAAGCTCGGAAACAATCGTTCTAGTCTTAAACAAACTTTCCTTCATTCGCTCAATTGGACTTCGACCAGACATATCCTCTGTCTGAACTTTTGCCTGGCAAATATCATATAAACCAGCAACACGCACCATAAAAAATTCATCTAAATTTGAACTAACAATCGATAGAAATTTCGCACGCTCTAGCAGCGGGTTTTCTTTATTCTTCCCTTGCTCTAATACGCGTTGATTAAATTCTAATAAGCTTAATTCACGATTAAAAAAATAACTTGGCTGATCTAATGATTCCATCACACATCTCCCTATTCTTTTTACCCATTTTATTTCAAACTACCATATTTTTTGGGGGTAATTGTTAATCTTCTGTTATATTTTTATTAATTTTTGGTTAAAAAATTCATCCTTTTTATCTTTGTCTAAAATCACGTTTTTCTTCAATAAGATTTTGTTATAATAAGTAATAACTCGAAAACAAAGGTGTGATTTCATTGAAAAAATTAAGTATTATCGATATTGGGTCAAATTCAATTAAGGTCTTAATTACTAATCTTAATTCCAAGATATATTATGATATTCTTTGTGAAGAAAAAGTCCCATTCCGTATGAGTCAATACATGACGCCAGATCAAACCTTAAGTGAAGAGGGATCAAAGAAATTAATAGATATTCTAAGCTACTTTAAACATCTTAGTGATTATCATCAATCGAAAACCATCTTAGCAATTGCAACCGAAGCGACGCGCCGTCTAAAAAACTCAGAACATATTTTAAATCAAATTAATCAGCAGTTAAATATTCAGGTCGAGCTTCTTCCTGGGGAAATGGAAGCTTATTACGGTTACTTAGCAACACTTCATACGATTGATTTATCAGATTATTTACAAATCGACATCGGAGGATCAAGTATGGAAGTCGTCCTCGTAAAAAATAAAAAATTGATTAACTCGATCAGTCTTCCACTTGGAGCAATTGTCACAAGTAAAAATTTCAATTTAGGAGACGAAATTACCCAAGAAAAATCGGAAGCTTTCAAGAATTTTATTAATTCATCGTTTAACGACATTCCTTGGTTAAAAGATGCCATTCATCTACCAATCGTCGGAATTGGTGGTACAATTCGTATGATTAGTAAAATCTATCGTAATCTTATTGGCGATAACTTTAAACTTCAACATCAATACATCCTCACATGTGAGAACTTTCAAACTGTTTACGATATGTTAGCGCCTCTCTCTTTAAAAGATCGCTTAGGTGTAAAAGGAATTACGAAGGAACGTGCGGATATTGTGTTAGGTTGTTTAATGACAATTCGAGCTTTAATGAGCTACATTGATTCTAAAGAACTTGTCATTAACCGCTATGGAATCCGTCAAGGTTTAATCTTTAAACAACTTGATCTTCCAACTCATTCAGTTCTCGATTATTCACTTTGTAACTTGCTCACTCATTTTAAACTTGATGAGCATCATAACGACCGACTAAAACAATCAACGTTAACACTTGCTAATCAATTAGGCATTAATGATCCTTCTTCAGTCAATATTCTAAAAACGATTAGTAAACTTCATCAGATTGGACAAGTCATCTCATACCAAAATGTGAATAAACATACCTTCCATTTACTCATGAATGTCCAAGTAAACGGCTTAACTCCAAAGGAACAATTAATGTGTGCTTATACTGTGAAATTGTTAGATCGCTTCAATATTAAATTAGAACATGCCAATGTCTTAAATGAGCCAGATCTTGCTCACTGTAAAAAACTTTCACTTATCCTTCAACTTGCAAGCTATCTAACTGCATTAAAACAAGAATTCACCTCACTTCATGTAAAGGAAAATAACATACAAATCCAATTTTCACATCCAATTCCAAGCATTTATATCGGAAAACTTGAAACCCTATCTAAACTTTACACAGAAGTCTTTAATAAAAAGTTAATGATTCATTAAACTGATGGTATGAAGCCTATATTACTAAAGTCGAAGCTAGAGTCATCTTCAAACTAAAGAACAAAATAACTACTTCTTTTATCTCTAATAAATTAAAACCTCCCTTACCAAAGATCTTAAATCCTTTGATAAGGGAGGTTTTTTCCATTAAACACGCTTAATTCTTAAACAATAATAAAATGTTACAATTCATGATTATCTAAATTCCACCCAGTTGTATAGAAAAATTTAGGTCTTTCCTAAAAAGATTATTTAATAGTTTCATTTACAATATAAAAAGAAGCTATTGGGAGGTAGCTTCTTTTAAAAACGATACTCTTCAGTAAAAATCTCTGTAAATATGGGAAAGAGAATCTGCTTAGAGTAAATAGGGTAATATATGATTTTGGGAATTTATAGAGAATATTCTCTTAAAGATTAAACCTCTAAGAACATGTTTATTATAACAAGAAACTAGTAGAAAGTTACGACTTGGGTACAAACAACATCTTCTAAGGCATAAACGACATTTAAATCAACTAATGGATTAATTTAAACTGTTCAGATTTTAGTATAATTCTTCCCTCTATTTTATATAGTTTTTTCCTATGTCTCCTAATTCTTTTATGGTAAGATATGAATAGTAGAAAAAACAAACATTTTGTCGTCATTATGAGAATGATTCCAAGCTCTGCATAAGTCATTATTTTTTCATGATACGTATTGAACATTTTTTGTATTATATTGAATTTTTATAGGGGGGAAATTTAACAATGATTAATATTTGTTTATGTGATGATGATCTTAATTATTTAAATTACTATTCTACAAAAATTAATGAATTAGCAGATATCTATCATATTCCGATTATGATGGAAACCTATACCAGCGGTGAAAGCCTTACTTTTGAATTAGAAGACAATCCTAATCGAATCGATATTGTTATTATTGATATTATTATGAAGAAGTTGAATGGAATTGAAGCGGGGCAACTTTTAAGAAAATTCGGTTATACTGGCATTATTATCTTTTTAACTTCTAGTAAAGAATATGCACTCGACTCTTTCTCAGTTGAGCCATTCAATTATCTAATTAAAGATTTACGTGATGAAGAACAATTAAAAGGAACCTTTTTAAGAGCGATGATGGAAGTTGAAAAAAAGAGAAAGAAAAGTATTATGATTTCAAGTAAACAGACAAATAAACTAATTAAACTTGATAATATTTTGTATATTGAAAGTATCGGAAAAAAGGTCATCTTATATAATCTATCCGGTGAAAAAGAAGAACTGAATACAACACTTAATAGTTTAGCTGAAAAAATTAACGAGTATGGATTCATCCGTTGTCACAAATCATACATCGTTAACACAACCTACATCAGCTCCTTTAATAAATCAGAATGCTCTCTTAAGCAAGGGATTACGATTCCAATTGGACGAAAGTACTCGTCTACCTTCAAAGAGAACTATCTAAAAAATGAGCTAGACCATATCCTTTTATAGAGGTACCCTTATGAGTGAGCAGCTAATTCAATTAATTCTTTTTATTTTAATCTATATTTATAATGTTTGTCAGCTAAACTATTTTAACAAGCTATTAACGACGCGATTTTCTTCTCGCATGATGATTATCTTCTTATCACTATTTTTAACACTTGTTTCAATGTTTTTAATCACCTATAAGATTTTCATTCCTCTAACCTACTTTATTTTAAGTATCGTTTTATATTTTTCTCTAAGACTTTGTTTTACTGATCTCAAGTCAGTTATTTTTATTATCTGCATTAACATCGTCTTTCAACTCGTTCTGACACGTGATATCGTCATTGGTGTCTCATCACTCATCACAAACCAAAGTATGTATACTCTTGTCCAGGATAAAGGAAACTATATGCTTTCATTCTGTGTCTCCCGCATTATTGTACTTTTTATCCTGTTTAATTTTAATAAACTACTTCCATTAGATATTGCTAAGAAAATATTAATGAATATCCCTATTTTAAAGTTTACGATTTTAGTAAAAGGAACACTCGTGATTCTCATGCTAAATTCTAACTATATTGACTTTTACTCTGCTAATATCAAAACAACAACTATTCCACTGTTAATGAATCGAGGAATTATTGCTCTTTGTTACTATTTCCTTTTGTTTACACAAATTCAACAAATAAAATTTAAAGAAGTTGAGTTAAATAATAAGCTGATTTCACTACAACTTGAACATCAAGAGGAACTTTATAAAAAGCGAGATCACTATGCGGAAATTCTAAGAACGTATAATCACGACTTTAAAAGTGTCTTAACTAATGTCAGTTATTTTCTCGATCAAGGAGATATCCAAAAAGCAAAAGAAATTTTAAAAACGATTGATTCGGATATTAAAGTTATTATTACAGAAAATCAGTCTTATTCAAATCGACTCATTGTTGATGTCATTCTAAACTCCTTGGCTGAAAAATGTAAACAAGCTAATATTGAGTTTAATGCCGAATGCTTGATTCCTGAACATTTATCACTAACAGACTTATCATTAAGTCGCATCTTTGGTAATCTTGCAAATAATGCATATGAAGCCTGCATCAAACAAGATCAACACGATGAGAGAAAAATCACATTTAAAAGTTATATTAAAGATGATTTCTTTATTATCTATACTCAAAATAGCTTTAATGGTGAAATTATTATTGAACACAATAGAATCAGAACAACAAAACAAAATAAAAAACAACATGGCGTTGGGATTGAAAGTATTAAAAACATCGTCGAATCCGCTAATGGGATCGCCTTATTTGATGTCAATGAGGAAAAAAATATGTTCAGATTTTACATTAAAATCCCTCTTAGTCATGAGTAAGATCTTTGTTTCCACATTTTCAAACACTCTGTTCTCTCTAAGACAGAATGTTTTTTATAAGATGGATTATACACTATACTTACTTATAAATGAACTCAATTAATTTAATCCCCTGTGCATGGCGCTTAATTACACCCATCTATTTATTTAGACTATAGCCTAAAAGCAATAATTTAAATAGAAAATAAGAAAACCTCAGATTTTCCATCTGAGGTTTTCTTATACCGATTATAATTCTTTTGAACGTTCAACTGCTCGTTTTTGAAATTGTTGCATTTCTTGTTGAAGAGCTATTTTTATTTCTTGTTGATTGAAAATAGATTGTTTATGATTTAAAACTCGAACTCCATTAATCCAAACACTATCGACATTTGAGGCATTTGCACTATAAACAATTGCTGAATATGCATCATAAATTGGGAACATATTTACCGAATCTGTTTCAATTAAGACAATATCAGCCTGTTTCCCAACTTCAAGTGAACCAATGCGATCATCCATTTTTAATGCCTTCGCCCCACCAATCGTCGCTAATTTAACGATTTCTTCAGCTTTAAATAATGAACGATCTTTATAATGAGTCTTTTGCGCATAAACGGCTATTTTCATTTGTGTAAATAAATCGAGTGTATTCCCACTACTTGGTCCATCTGTTCCAAGGCCAACAGCAATTCCATGCTCGATCATCTCTTTAACAGGGGCAATTCCCTTTCCTGCCTTCATATTTGATCCCACACAGTGAGCAACACTTGTCCCACGTCCTGCCATTAACTTCATATCATGCTCGTTTACATGAATACAATGAGCAGCGACTAATCGATCACTTAAAACACCAATTGAATCCAGATATTCAACGGGTGTCATATCGTACGTTTCACGGAATTCTTTCATTTCATAATCCATCTCGGCTACATGCATCGAAATTAACGTCTCGTATTTTTCAGCGATCTCATGTGCTTCCTTTAATGCATTTGCATCATTCGTATTTGTCGCATGTGGGGCAATAATAGGGGTTACTAACTCATGATTTTTCCATTTACTAATGAATGCCTCACTATAAGCTAACCCACCATAAGCTTCCTTACAATCACAAGTTGGGAAGTTAATCACCGTTTCACCAAGCATACCACGCATATTTAATTCATCGCAGGCACGGGCCACTTCTTCTTCAAAATAATACATATCTAAAAACGTCGTCACACCACTACGCTGCATCTCTAAAATCCCATAACGTGCCGCCTCATAAACAAGTGGCTCTGTCATACATTCAATTTCCAATGGAAAAAGATAACGACGAAGTCGGTCTGGACAATCATCACCTAATGAACGAAATGGAATCATTGAAACATGAGCATGCGTATTAATCATCCCTGGAATCAGTAGTCCCCCTGCCGCATCAATAATTTCATCCACATGTTGCTCCATTTCCGCCTTATATTCTCCTACATAAGAAATCTTATCATCTTTGATGACTAACATTCCTTTAGGATAGGTTGTTAATACTTCATCCATTGTTAAAATCCAAGCATTTTTAATTAATGTCTTCATAATAAACCTCCTCAATCAACGGAACAATTTCTTGTGTTTTTGTGTTAATCATTCCAATATCAGTTACCTTCAGTTCAGGTGAGACTGGAAGTGATAATGTTGAGAAAGACATGATTTCATTATCATGTTGATAACCTAATTGTTGCATCGCCAATCGAACATCTTCAAGTTGCTTAGCTAAAACGTCAATTGGCTGAGCACTAATGATACCTCCAATTTCTAAGTAAGCTTTAGCTACCACATGACCATCTTGTACAACGACATACCCTCCCTGCATCTCGCAAAGCGTCTGTTGGGCTAACATCATATCTTCAGTATGATTCCCCATCACCATGACATTATGATGATCATGCGCCCAAGATGTTGCAATCGCACCACGCTTGTTGATAGGGGCATCTAATAAGGCATGAGCCCTATTTCCATTCTTCCCGTAACGTTCATAAATCGTTAATAAACAGAGGTTTTCTGATAAATAATCTAGGATCCCACCTCTAATTGGGACTTCTTTTTGAAGCTGTTTCGTAAATGTTGAATGAGGTTGTGTTTGAATGACATTGCATAATGCTTTTACGCCATTCACATGAATTTGAAAATCTTCAACTGAAGCTTTTTTACATTGAATGGATTGATAGAAGTGATTAGGAAACTTCTGATCATGATTTTCCTCTAGTGAAACAGTCTCACTTGCAACACACTTTCCATTTTTATAAACTGAATGAATCGTAAAGTCAGTGACATTACTCAGAAGAATAAAATCGGCTAAGCGACCAGGAGCAATCATTCCACGATCATCTAAATGCATTCGTCTAGCTGGCGTATATGTTGAACAATAGATCGCTTTTTCCACAGGCATTCCTAAAGAAACGGCTAATTTGATGATTTCATTTAAATGGCCTTTTGGTAATTTATCCGCCATGACATCATCAGTGACAAATGCAAAGTAATCATAGAAGTTATAATCCATCAAGGTTTGAATCGTTTCTTTATTCATTGATTTTTTCTGAATTTCTAAAAACATTCCACTCTTAATTTTTTCAATGATACTTTCAGGTGTTTGTTGTGTATGATCAGCTGTTACCCCTGCCCCAATGAAATCGGCTAAATCTTTTCCACTAATTTTGGGACAATGCCCTTCAATGGGTAAAGATGGTCTAAGCGCTTGACAGACTTTAATAATCTCTTTAATCGTTGATGTTTCTTTTTTACATAAATCTTGAAAGTTCATGACTTCACCAAGACATAAAATAGCTGGGTGTTGAAGCAATTCCTTTACTTCTTCTACTCCAATGAAGCCACCTGTTGTTTCTAACTGAGGTGAAGTTGACGGAACTGAAGAAGGAATTCCATAAAAAATATCCAATTCAGTTGCATTGGATAAAAATGATTGAATGCCTTCTAATCCAAACACGTTTGCAATCTCATGAGGGTCAGCCACAACGGTTGTAACCCCATGAGGTAAAACGGCTTGAGAGAAACGTGAAGGTAACGTCATAGAACTTTCAATATGCATATGTATATCAATTAGACCTGGTATCATCCATTTCCCTGTTCCATCCATCACCTCTTCATGAGTGATTGATAGCTGATCAGCAATCCTAGAAAAACGGCCATTCTCAATTAATACATCTTTCATTTCAAATTGTTGTGTAAATGTTTGATAAACTAAAATATTTTTAATGATCATATCCATATTGAATTCTCTGCCCTAATTAACGATTAACAATACGGTTCCATTGATCAACCCAGTTATTTAATAATGGATTAACAAATGAATAGTTGATCACTTTAGCATTGTCAGCTACTTCACCATAAGTTTTATTTTGTGCTGTTTCTTCATCTAAAACAACATCTTTGTTAGTTGGTGCTTCATTTAAGCTAACTGCTGTTGCACTTTGTAATTCTTGGCTTAAACGCCAGTTTACATATTCGTAAGCTAACTCTTTATTTTGAGAATTTTTATTAATATCAATCGTATTGAAGTTTACGTAAGTTCCTGATGCTGGTACGACGAATTTAACATTTGGTTGTGCTTGCTCAATTGTAGGGATTCCGAAATCTCCAACAACCGCTACTGCAATTTCACCTGATGCAAACATATTTGCTAAATCACTTGATTTAGAATAAGTTTTAACAATGTTTGGCTTTAACTCTTCTAATGCTTTGAATGCAGCTTCACCTTGATCGGCTTCAATATCTCCACCTACAACATCATTTGCTACATAAACCATTGCTGGTCCAAACGTTGTTGAGATATCCGGGATTGAGATTTTTCCTTGTAATTCTTCATTCCATAAATCTGACCAATCGTTGATTTCAAATCCAACAGCTTCCGGATTGTAGATAATTCCAATACTGTTTACTGTATAAGCGGCACCAAAACCGTTCTCAGCTAATTCAGCTGCTGGTTCAATTAACTGACTAGCATTTGGAATTTTTGAATAATCTAATTTTTCAAATAATCCCGCTTCATATCCATTTGCTGCAGTTGCTTGTGATAATTCAATGATGTCAACTGTAGAGTTTGGATTGTTAGCTAATTTTGTATAACGATCGTTTGTGCCACCTGTATCTAAAACTAATTCAACATCATATTTTTCTTCAAATGGAATTTTAACTTCTTGTTCCCATACATCTTGACTTAATCCCCAAGTTGAAACGACTAATTGTTGTTTCCCTGAATCTTCCGTTGCTGAACATCCTGTTACAAGTGTTAATGCCATTGCAGCACCTAATGCTAATTTCCATGTCTTCTTCATACTTCTCATTCTCCTTTATACTTGCTTAAACTAAAACGATTTTGTTTGCTGGAAGATGTACTGTTAATTCATCATTAATCTCATATACATCTGCTCCATCATGATTTACAACAATTTTCCCTAACTTTGTTTCAACTTCATACTGATAACTCTTACCTAGGAATGTGCGAACTTGAACCTTTCCACTCACACAGTTTTCCTTTGCTTCTTTAACAATCTCAATATCGTCTGGGCGAATTGTTCCAATTGTCGCTTCCGTTTCTGGTAATTCTGTTACCGTAAATGCTAAGTCCTCACTTAAGAATGTGTTTCCTTCTTTATGCTTCATTGGAATAAAGTTTTCAAATCCGATAAAACGAGCAACGAACTCAGTTTTTGGTCTAGCATAAATATTCTCAGGTGTATCGTATTGCTCAATAACCCCTTTATTCATAACAGCTACACGGTCTGAAATAGCGAAACATTCTTCTTGATCATGAGTAACAAAGACAGTTGTAATTCCCAATGCTTTTTGAATTCGTTTAATTTCAACACGCATTTGAATACGAAGTTTTGCATCTAAGTTACTTAATGGTTCATCAAGTAATAACAATTTAGGTTCGATGACTAAAGCACGTGCTAATGCAACACGTTGACGTTGACCACCTGATAATTGTTTTGGTAAACGATCTTTATACTCTAATAATCCACAGACTTCTAACATATGATCGACTTTTTCCTCGATTTGTTTTTTGTCCATTTTACGTAGCTTTAATCCAAAAGCGACGTTGTCTTTTACAGTTAAATGTGGGAATAAAGCATAGCTTTGAAAAACTAACCCAAAGTTACGTTTATGAACTGGAATCTTAGTAAAGTTATCACCATCAACTAAGAAGTCCCCATCTGCTATATCAATAAAACCTGCAATCACGCGTAAAGTGGTTGTCTTACCACATCCACTTGGACCAAGTAATGACACTAACTCACCTTCACGCATCTGTAAATTTAAACCTTTTAAAATATCATTTTTTCCATCATAAGTTACACGAATATCATTTAATTCTACGAATGCCATGGTGTATCCTCCTATTTTGCTAATGAATTAATTCCAAGTGTTTTTTCCACGATAAACATGATTACAATTGTTGCCACCATTAATAAGACCGAAACAGCTGACACCGTTGGATCATAATAATACTCAATATAATTCATTAACGCCGTTGGTAACGTTGTCACCCCTGGACCTGTTAAGAACATTGAAACCGGAATATTATTAAATGAATTAATGAATGCTAACAAGAAACTTGAAATAATTCCGCTAGAGATGTTTGGTAAAACAATCTTAAAGAATGTCTGAATTTTATTACATCCTAAACTCCATGCTACTTCTTCAATTGAGAAATCAAATTGCTCAAGTGAAGCGCCAACAATACGAATAATATAAGGCAATACAACTAAGAAGTGTCCTAATAATAATCCTTGGAAGACTGGAATTTGTAATTTAATTACAAGGAATTGGAATAAAGCATATCCGATTACAATCCCAGGAACAATTGTTGGGGATAAGAAGAAACTTTTTAATAATTTCTTCCCTGTAACTGAGTAACGTGACATTCCATAAGCTGCTGGAATCCCAATGACTAACGCAATTAAAGTTGATATAAATGCTAATTTAAAACTTAAATAGAAAGAATCTATAAATGTTTTTGACGTTAATGCTTTAACAAACCAGTCAAAGGTGAACCCTTTAATTGGGAATGAAATGGTATTCTCTGTCCCAAACGCAGTTACAGTAATAATAACTAATGGGAAGAATAAAAAAGCAAAAACGAACATTGAAATGAATGTTAACATTTTATGTTTACGCATCAAGTTCACCTCGCTTATCTACTTTGGCTGCTACGAAGTTTAATCCCTTCATAACGATTAATGTTGTCACAATCATGATGGCTGCGATAACACTTGCTCCCGTCCAATCATTTAATGTCATTGAACGTTGATAGATTAAAGTTGGTAAAACTAATGCTTTGTTTCCACCTAAAAGCTGTGGAGTTGTGTATGCTGTTAAAGATCCTGTAAACACAAGAACTGCCCCCGTAATCATTCCTGGAACACTCATCGGTAACACAACTTTCATAAAGGCGGTTATTCGATTAGCTCCTAAACTCTCCGCGGCTTCCATCATATCGTTATCGATATTATCCATAACCCCAACTAATGTAATAATCATAATTGGTAGGAATAAATAGATGGTTCCGACTAAGACAGCAAATTCGGTATACAACATACTTAATGGTTGTTCAATTAACCCCATGCTCATTAATGCATTGTTGATAATCCCGTTTTTACCTAAGATATTAATCCAAGCAAAACTACGAACAACTGAATTCGTTAATAATGGGAAAATCGAAATAGCAATTAATAAACCTTTCCATTTTGTTGAACAACGTGAAATAAAATAGGCGGTCGGTACTCCAAATACTGTACACACCAAGGTAGCAATCAAGGAGATTTTCAGCGTACGATAGAAAATCTCTAAATAATATTCATCCTTAAAAAATGCGATATATTGATTTAGAGAAAATCCATTATCAAAAATTGTTGGCCACAATGTTGAACATAATGGCAACATTAAAAATAATAGTAATAGTACAAATCCTGGAACCATTAATATATAAGCTGAATTTTTCTTCATGTAGTTACCTCCTTGCGATAGAGCGAATGATCTCTGTTCTATCTCTTCTCATAGTCCGATTTTTTACGGAAATCGGGTAGAAACTTACGCACCATATTTGCGTTATATATGAAAATAACCTTGATAACTACCGTCATTATATCAAATTTTTATACATTTTTGCAGCATTTATGTAAAAATTTGTAGATATATGTATTAAAAATCCATTTCGTTAAATAAAAAACACACCTTTGTGAAAAGTAAATTCGGCATTTTCAAAAAGAAAAAGGCATTGAACCCTAAGATTCAATACCTTGATTAATAACTTTTAAACTTCTTAAATATCGTGTTACCTGCGCTAAGCAAATCGTCAAAGACGATACCTTAGCTTTCCTCAACTGGGTCACATAGCGATTGTCTATGACAATCTTATCTATAATTGCTAGGGTAATTTATTTGTACTTTGTATTCACCCCATTAATTGAGGAAACCAGCTACGCAGGGTGGTCCTCGTTCATATATCCCTAAAATATAATAAATTTGATTTCTTTATTTTCTCTCTCCCCTACTTAAAAATACCATTCAATGTTATTAACTAGTCATCTATTTTAAAATGAGAAATCTAATGAGACATATTTATACCGTTGAAATGAAAAAAGTATTTAATATAATTTGATCTACAACTATCAATCAACAACCTTGATATTCTCCCACCACAGGTAAGATAGCTAAAAGCTTTGCTACTTAACTTTAGAGCTACACTAAATCAGTATTTAAATTTAGCTAAATTATAATAGAAAAAGCCTTAGATGAGAAGTCAAATGACTTCCAATCTAAGGCTTTGTTATTATGTTAAGAGAAAAACATCACGATTAATGATCCCCAAACGGTTAATAAAATATTTCCTACTGTATATGGGATTGTGTATCCTAGAACAGGCGCATTACTTTTTGCTTTTTCACAAAGTCCACCGACAGCAGCTGTTGTTGTTAAAGCCCCAGCTGTTGCCCCTAATATAACGGGAGCTGAAAATTTAAATACATACTTGCCAAGGAAAATTCCTGAGAAAGTGGAAATAGCTGTTACCATCATTCCAGCTAAGAAGAAACTCAATCCCGAACTTTGTAATCCATCCACAAATCCTGGTCCTGCATTAATTCCAACCACTGCAACAAAGGCAGCTAAACCAACGTTACTTAAGAACCAAGTGGCACCCGATGGGATACGGCCAATCGTTGGACGACGGGAATGAAGGTATCCAAAGATTAGTCCCATAATCAACGCTCCACCACTTGTTGATAACGTAATACCAATCTTACCAATCATTAAAGATGGAACACCGATTAATCCACCGAATAAAATTCCAAGACCAACAAACGTCATATCTGTTTCATCTGATTGACGAACAGGCTTCCCGATACGAGAAACTAATCCTTCAACATCATCAACAGGTCCTGCTAACGTTAAGACATCATGTTTATCAAGCTTCGTCTCTAGCGTATAAGCAACCTCTTCACCTGCACGCTTAAGTTTAGAAATAATAACTCCTCGTGTTAAATCATTGTCTTGGATTTCTTGAATAGATCTTCCGATAATCGCTTGATTTTTCACACATACATCTAACGATTCTGTTCTAAAATTAACTAATTGATGATCATAAATTTCTTCTCCTAAATCAAGAAATTTAATGTGTTGTACATCCTTCTCTTTAAACGCGATCGCAAGACAATCATTTGTATGAATAAGAGTGCTTGTATTAGCTTTAAACACCTGATTATCACGTTTAATCTTAACAATAAAGCATCGAATATTTTTTTGTGATAACTGTGCTTCAATCTCAGAAACAGTTTTCCCTGCATATTCATCATTGACTTTATACATACGATATAAAACATCACTTGCATGTGAACTAACGAACTCATCTTCAAATGATTCTTTCGCTTGTTGATCTAGTTCTAAACATTCTTTTTCTAAATCAACACCTAAAATCTTTGGTCCGAATGTCGTTAAAATAAAGGTACATCCAAGCGTCCCAAAAATATAAGTAACAGCATATCCAACTGGCACAAAGTCCATCATCTGTTTTTGATTTGAAATATCCATCTTAGAAATAGCATCTTGGGCCACGCCAATAACAGAAGATTGCGTTAAAGCACCAGCTGCAAGTCCTCCAGCTTGTCCTGCATTGAACCCCATCATTTTCCCAACAAGGATGGCTGAAATTAAACCTATCACACAAACGATAACAGCAAAAATCATCTGTGGAATTCCTTCTTTTTTCAATCCCTTAAAGAATTGAGGACCTGCATTATATCCTAATGCAAATAAAAATAATAAGAAGAAAACAGCTTTAACCGTATTATCGACTGTAATTCCTAACTGACCGACTAATACACCTGTTACTAATACACCCGGTACTGTTCCAATCTTAAATGAACCTATTTGAATCTTTCCAATCGCATATCCGATGGCTAGTGTTAAAAATAATGCTAGCTCTGGATATGATTGAAGGATTTCAACTAACCATGACATCTCTTTCACCTCATTTTAAAATATTGAAAGCAATCACTATTTAAATTGCTTTCCTCTTAATACTCATCATGCGATTTTTCCTCGTTGATTGACCATTTCTGTTGCTTTTTAAATCTACACATGGTAGTACAAAAATGAGGTACTTCATTTATCCTCTCGAGTCAAATTCTCACGTTTTGTCGAAAAATCATTTATTGTGCCGAGTCTATTATAATAGCATTTTCATCAATGTCAAGAAACAAGTTGTAAATTAATGTATAAAAACATTAAATATACCATAAAAGGAGCTTTCAATTCTGAAAGCTCCTTTATAGCTTGACTACATATATTCTATTTTAATACGGACGTCTCGGAGCATGAAATGGGAGTTACTCATATTCCAGGATCCTATCAGGACATTATAATAGTCTTTATTCCCACTCACTTGATTCATCACGATAAACTGGCAATCAACATATCCCCAATCATTAATAGCCTTTGTTTTAATACTTCGCTCGATCGTCGAAGCCTCATCCATCTCAATATATTCAAGTCCTGCTCGAACTTCATCCCCTGAAATATTTCGATAGAAAAACGAGACACTCACAACATCCCCAGCATTTAATGCTGGCAACTTAATTTGTAACATCTTCTTAGCTTCATGATTTCCCCGAATCTCTAAAATACTCCCCGTCTCTCTCCACATCCATTCATTTTCATCTTGATTATCAATGGATGAATGAAGACACGTCACATAATTTACACGATGATCAAATAAATAACTTTTTACTTTTCCGCTACTTTGTAACGCTTGATTATAAAGCAACACATTCGTACTAATGCAATCAACACCCATATCCACTAAGTTTTGCATCTCTTCCCCATGATCAACCGTCCAAGTATTCACGAGTACTCCCTTACTATGTGCATAATCGACCATTTCTTTTGAAACTTGCTTTTTATAACAGTCAATATCCATGTCATATCTCGCACAATAATCAATATTTTCTATGGTCATCTCTGCTAACCACTGAATATTTACTTGATGATTTAATTTTCGAACCTCTGTCACAATCTCTTTTGAAAAAGAAATAATCACCACATATTGAAGGCTTCCCCACTGAGCAACAACCTCTAACAATCGAGCCACACTCTTCGGTTCAATTTCTTTTATCTCAATCACCGGTACTAATCCCCATTTTTTACAGACTGCTAAATACTCCTCAAGCGTTGGAATCCTTAGATGAGGATACTTTTTCACCTGATTCCCACCATTTATAATAAGTTCTTTTAACTCATCCAATGAATAATGTTCCGGTTTTCCACTTCCATTTGTCATTCGTTCTAATGTGTCATCATGCAGTAACACAAACTCCCCATCTTTTGTTTCATGAATATCACATTCCGCCCCATAGTAACCATATTTCCCTGCTAACTCATAAGCTAGCAACGTATTTTCTGGTGCTAATGAACTTAGACCTCGATGTGCAATCATTCTTATCTTTGGTGATAACGTCGATTTCTTCACATCAGTCGCTCTCATCTCTTGATCACCTAGCGCCAATGGATGGGGAACAACCAAGTAAAAAGAAGCTGTGCCTAAACACTCCTCGTCAGGCCCATACACCATTATTTCACATGGTATACGTACATCAAAATCACTTAAATAATTAGTTAAATTTAAAGACACACTTCCTACTTTATTTGAAACAACTTCACATCTATTAAAAACACTTTTCCCATTCGTCTGATTCGCACAAACATTAACTCGGTATCCTGATAAATCTAGTACTTCTTCTTCTTCTTCACTAAACAATTTAACTTCAACCTGACTTCCGTACTCATCATATCGTATCCGACAAATCGTTTTTTTACTTTCGTTTAACTTTAAGCGAACATACTTCTTATACATCCTCTTCACCCCAGTCTGTATATTCTCTAAATTATACAAAATTCATGGCCCATATATGCAAAAAAACTCCATTAGACCTGTCTAGTTAATGGAGCACTTTTTTTATAGTAAATCTGCTAATGTATACTTTGAAAATTCTTTTATAAATTGATTGAGTGCTTGAGAAGAAATGTGCTTTAATTTACATCCTGATGACATTAAAGGACAACTCTCTGGTTTACTGAAACATTCGACAATGTTCATATTATCTTCCGTCACCTTTAAAAGATCACCTAGATTAATTTCACTTGGTTTTAACCCGAGCTTTAATCCACCAGCACGACCTTTAATTGAAATAATATAATCCGTTTTTCCAAGATGATGGATAACTTTTTTCATATGATGCTCTGATGTATTTAATGCCTTTGCTAACTCATCAACGGTACATAATTCATCACTATGATGAGCTAAATAAATGAGCGCTCGAAAACTATAATCACTAAACTTTGATAATTGCATATTAAACACCACCTTTGTTTCAATTATACAACAGAAACTGTCTTCACTTGAATGAAAACAAGACTTAAAAATCCTTCATCATCTTAAATGTGCATTTTACTTGCACATTTAATTTCTGTATGTTATTCTATCACTGTCAGTAAGAAAAACAATGAATAAGGAGAGATTTATATGTTAGATCAACATACAATTGATATCATTAAAAGTACTGTCCCTGCATTAAAAGCGCACGGTTTAGATATTACCACAACATTCTACAAAAATATGTTTGAACAAAATCCAGAAGTAGCACCTTTATTTGATATGAGTAAACAAAAATCAGGGGAACAACCAAAAGCATTAGCTATGACAGTTTTAGCAGCTGCACAAAACGTTGATAACTTAGGCGCTATTATGCCCGTTGTACAACGTATTGCCATTCGTCACTGCGACTGTGGAGTAAAAGAAGAACACTACCCAATCGTAGGAAAGCATTTATTAGAGGCTATCAAACAAGTTTTAGGTGAGGCTGCTACAGATGAAATTATCGATGCATGGGCAAAAACATATGAAGTCATTGCACAAGTCTTCATCGATGCAGAAAAGGAAATTTACGCTTCTCGTGCTTAATTTAAAACAAAAAAATCCCCTACCAACTATTTAGGTCAGGGGATTTTTTTCATCTATTCTTTTCTTAAATTATCAATGACCTCAGACGAGAGTCCCGTCATTTTACAAATCGTTTCATTATCTAGAGACTTTAATAAATTTCTTGCTATTTCAAAAGCTTTATTTTGCTCACCTTTACACTCTGCCTCATTCAAAACACTTATGTTATCTTGTAAAATTTTAGAACGCATTTCATATAATAAACGTTCCTCCCTATTACTATTCATACGGATAAGTTCATCCTTTGCTTCCCGGATTTCCTCAATACTCATCTCTAATCGACGTACAGCCTCACTTTCAGGATCGATTAAAAACTCAGTCCAAGCGACTAACATATCCTTAGCATCACTATTTTTCGGAAGTTTAGGAATCTCTATAAAATGAACTTCCATAACATCTGTTAACTCCTCATGCGTTTCTAACTCTTTAAAACGATAAGCAGTATGAAACTTCTCTGATCTTAAATATTTAAAATTCAAAATATTAATACAAATCGTTCTATTTAATTGAGAATAATCTTCTCCATTACTTAACTGCTCTGCATACATCTTACTTAAATAGTAGAGGCTCCTCTTAATCATGTTATATTCATTCTTCAACTGAATTTCAATATTGATAATCTCCTGATTACTTGTTGTTGCTTCAACATCTAATCGAGAATATTTATCCTCTAAAAATTATTTTTCTAAATCTGTCCCTTGAACTTCTACTCGAGTAATTTTATTCACTGGTTTTAAGACTGCATTTAAAAATGAAATTAATACTTTAGGGTGCTTATGTGAACCAAAGATATTTTTAAATACAAAATCAACTTTAGGATCCAATAAACCTCTACTCATCTTAAACCTCCTTAAAAATCAAATATAACCTTTGCCTCTATTATAACGGATATTAATTGATTTTTAATCAATAGATTACATTAAATCTGACTCTAAAAAAGCTTTAATAATTACTACTTCCGGAGGATTAATATTCTCTTGTAAGTCATCTAAAGAGAAGAATTTTAAATCCTTTGCTTCTGCCGCATCTTTTTTCAAGTTTCCTCGATAATCAGTGCAACTATAAGTCGCGATGAAATTTATATACTTCATCCCCATTTGGATATCCGTAATAAAACTCCTCACCTGAAAATATATTAAACAAAGTTAATCTTTTAGCAATGAACCCACTCTCTTCATATAATTCTCGCTTCGCGACTTCTTCTAAACTTCCAGAAGTTCTAAAGTTCCACCAGGCAATCTCCAACAATTATTGTCGTGTCTTAGCTTAAGCAAAAGACGCTCATTCTCATCTAATAAAATTACATTAGCTCCCCCCATCACAATGGGTTGTGAACCAACTAATTGTCTTAAATCCATTATGTATCCCATAATCACTCTCTCCTTTTATAATTCCAAACGTTTGACTCGATACTTAAACATCAATTCATACACCTTATCAGTTGGATGCAAACCATCTCCTTCTGCCATTAACACTTCAAAACCTCGTTTACATCAGCCTGTTTAAACAAACGATTCTCATAACTATCGTCTAATGTGGTAACTGAATTTGTCAGCAATAAAATAACTTCTTTATTATATTTTTTAACTGATTAATAATAGCTACTAAATCATGAAACAAAATCTCCATTTCATTAAAAAGCTTTCGATTATTTGTACCAATCATCAGTAACACCACATCATCATCTACCTCAACTAATTCCGATAAGTAACTTCTTAATTGAGTAGAATTCATTCCACTTCAACCATTAGTAATCACCTTGCAATCAGAATCATACTTTTTCATTACCCCCTCCATTTTAGCTTTATATTTCATATAGTAAAATACTATTTTAAAAGGAATCACTTCTAACTTTACACTTGAATTTCACTCTTATTGTATACTTCAAGTTGATGTAATAAATCTCATTACTCCAATATCTTTCCATAAAACATGAAATACTCAATGATTATCTGTCGTTATTTTTTACACTTATGTTACAATATGAATATGACATAATTAACTTTTGACTTTTCCCATATTAGAGGTGATATTAATGAATCTAGATAAGCAAATACTAAAAGAAATCGGACAGATTGCGACTCATCACCCAGAAATCCAAAAAATATTATTATTTGGTTCACGAGCTAGAGGAGATAATAGTGAGAGAAGTGATATTGATTTAGCTGTCTATGCCAAAGGATCTATCTCCACGTTTATTGAAGAAATAGAACTTATGACGACGACATTGCTTGAATACGATATAACACATATTACTGAATTAACAGAAGATTATTTTTTAGAACAAATTAATAGAGAAGGAATCGTAATTTATGAGAAAAATTCAATATAAATTTACTAATTTAAAAAAAGCCTATCAAAGACTAGTTGAGGTTGCAAATCTATATGATGGAAAAAATGAAATCATTCGAGATAGTTTGATTCAGCGCTTTGAATTCACATATGAATTAACACACAAAACCCTTCAAGAATTTTTTAAATATTCTGGTATTACAATGGAAAATTCATTTCCAAGAATGATTTACAAAAAAGCTTACGCGAACCATTTGATTGATAATGATAAAATATGGATTAACTTATTAGAAGATCGAAATGCAACGTCCCATTTATACAGCGAACAGATTGCTAATGAAATTGCTCATCGTATTGTTACTGATTATGTTGAAGTAATTGGAAAACTGATTGAAAAATTAGACGAATTAATTTAAGCCCATTATATGATGGGCTTTTTTTACATAAAAAAGGCTTAAAGGATATACACAAATAAACGTATATTTCCTTTAAGCTTTCATATTAAGATTCAAATAGTTCTTGAATATCATCCATTGAAAGATGGGTAATGAATGTTTCGCCTTCTTTAACAAGAGAATCTGATAATTCTAATTTTCTTTGTTGAAGTTTTTCAATTTTTTCTTCGATTGTATCTTTTGCGATTAACTTATAAACCTGAACTTTATTTTGTTGTCCCATTCGGTATGCACGATCCGTCGCCTGATTTTGTGCACTCATATTCCACCATGGATCATAATGAATCACGACATCCGCTCCTGTTAAATTCAATCCCGTTCCACCTGCTTTTAATGAAATCAAGAACACATCAGCTTCACCTTCATTAAATCGGTTTGCTAAGGCAACACGTTGTTCCGATTTTGTTTCACCTGTTAACGTAAAATAAGAAATACCTAACTCATCAAGCTTTGGTGCGATTAAATCAAACATTGATGTAAATTGTGAGAATAACAACATACGGTGTCCACTGTCTTTACATTCCTGAATTAATTCTAAACATAAATTTAACTTTGCACTTTCATCTTTATAGTTTTCCAAATAAAGTGCAGGATGACAACAGAGCTGGCGAAGACGTGTTAACATCGCTAACATCTTCATACGACTTTGCCCTTCATTCCCTTCTCCAAGTTCAGCTTGAAGTTCTTTATTCATACTGATAAGTGTTGCTTCATATAACTTACGTTGTGCCTTGTCTAACTCACAGTAAACAACTGATTCTACCTTATCTGGTAATTCCGTTAAGACATCTTTTTTCAATCGGCGTAAAATAAATGGTGCTACTAACTGATGAACACGCGCAAGTAACTTTTCATCTTTATCTTTAATAATCGGATTCTCGTACTGCTTTTTAAACTTCGCATAACTCAATAAATATCCTGGCAAAATAAAATCAAAAATTGACCATACATCTGCAATTGAATTCTCAAGCGGTGTTCCTGTTAAGGCAAAACGGATCTCACCGTTCAGTTTTTTTACCGCCTTCGCATTTTGTGTCGCCTGATTTTTAATATAATGCGCCTCATCTAAAATCACATATTTAAATGCTGCCTCATATTCCTTAATATCACGACGCAGCAAATCGTATGACGTCAAAATCACATCATAATTGTTTAAAGTACTCAATTTCTTGCTGCGCTCACTCACTGTTCCTGTCATCGTCAACACACGTAAATGTGGGGCAAAACGCTCAAACTCTGCTTGCCAGTTGAAGACCAGTGAACTCGGAGTAACAATAAGGCTTGGTTTATCAACTTCTCGCTCGTACTCTGCACACAATAAAGCAATCACTTGTAGCGTCTTCCCAAGCCCCATATCATCAGCTAAAATTCCACCCATTCCATAATCAGATAACGTTCTTAACCAACGATAACCTGTTTCCTGATATGGACGTAACGTCGCTTGTAAATTTTGTGGCAGTTCATATTCCATTTCATCAATTTGTTCAAAATCATTAACTAATTGACGAAAGGCCTTATTTTTCTTAGATTTAACTTCATTTTTTTCAAGCATTCGTTCTAAATAAAGTGCACGATATTTCGAGAGTTGAATTTCATCTTGTTGTAAGTCTTCTTCGGTTAATTCTAAATCCTCTACTAAATTAAAAAACGATTGCATATACTCAGAATCTAACTCTAAAAAGCTTCCATCTTTTAAACGATAATATTTCTTTTTTAATTGATACTGTGCCAACACCTCTTGATACTCGGACACATCAAATGCTAAATCTTCTAATTTAAAAGTCATTAAATCACTTTGTAAACGTACCCCGACTGATACTTTCTTATTCACTTGTTTTGGGCTCATCCCTTTAAAACGTTCCGTCGCATTTACTTCATGCTGTGCAATTAAGGCCGGAACGCCTTGATTCATAAACTGATAAATTTGATGATCATCATTAAGCACCATCTTATCTTTATCAATCTTGAAATCATAAGTTTCAAACACATTCATAAGTTGCGCTTCTTTCACTTTATCACGAACAATAGTTGATGGTAACTCGTCAGTAAGTGGATTATACAAATGGCCATTATAACCATATTCTACTTTTGCCTCAACCGCTAAATCATCATTTAAATCTAAATATACTTTACTATCAAGTTGTGGCATCTCATATTTACCTTGTAAATAATTAATGCTATCATCAGTAACAAATGCGGCAATACGTGGATAAATAACAGATAAGAAGTGAGGAATTTGTTCACTTGAAATATATAAGTAGCCACTCATTACAATAATTTCTTTTAAAATTGGGAAGATATAATTAATAAACTCTTCATCCATAAACCATAAGCTATCCTGTGTCAAAAGGAAATAATCCTTTCCTCGACCACGTATTAACATTTTTCCTTTTGTTTGTGTAAGAAGTAGTCCTTTATTCTTAGCTTGTTCAATCTTCAATTGAATATTTGGTCTTTGATTAGTCATTAAGATAGATTTCCATTCGTCTTTTTCAACATAACAATTTAACTTCGTATTAAGTAATAAATCATGTAATTCACGCAATTTCATAGAACTTAGCAATAAACTACGACGTTCCGAGTTTGGTAATCGATACTGCTGTGTAATAAACTGTCGGTCCTTTACTATCGATTTCACAAAATTTAGAATTTTTAATGATTGCTCATCAAAACGACGAATATCATGATTAAAAGTTAATTCTTTTCCATAAATAAATTCTGATTGTGTATCTATTCGATTAATAAAATCAAACAAATCTTTAATAACATAAAATCGTTTTTTTCCGATCGATAACTCTAATTTTGTTACCTCACCTTCAAATCTTAACTTAGGAATTAAAGATACGGTGGATGTATCTTCTAAATTCATTCTCACCTCTTGAACTAATGAATCTTCATATCGATCTAACAATTGATTAATCGTATTTCTTTGATAAAATACTATAGCATCCTCCCAAGAAATACGACGACTTTTTTGTTCATATTGTGCTTGAAATAGCATTGCTACAACATGTATACAACATGATTGATAGTGATGTGATGCTGGACAGTCACAACCGATACTTTGAATGTTTCCTTTAGTATCGAAATCAGCTTCGGCATGATACTCTCTTCCAGTAAAGTCATGAACAATGGAACAAATTTCATAAGGAGCATCGGAATTTTGAGTTTTTAAAAAATTAATTGTCTTAACAGCTCCAGAATCATGCAAGATGTTCCCGTTATAAAAAATTGAGTCAAACCTTGCTATACGTTCAATCAATGAATCACTTAATTTTAATTTCATAAAAAAATATCCTCCTAAAGCATCTCCTATTATATCAATTATAGGGACACTAATACAAATTTAAACATGAACAAGAAAAAAAGCTATATAATAAAGAAGATAATTGAAGCAAGGAAGTTTTAATGTGAGAGATATTACAAATTCAAAAGGAAAAATCTTTAGACACTTTAAAGGTGATTTATATTTAGTTGAGGATTTCGTCAAACATTCAGAAACGCAAGAAACCATGGTTCTTTATCGAGCCCTATACGGTGAATGCGGCCTTTTCGTACGACCTTATGGCATGTTTGTTGAAGAGGTTCCTGAAGGAAAAGTAAATCCAACCGGACAAAAATACCGATTCCAAGAATATAAAGTTAAGAGCGTCAAATAACTCTACAAAAAAACTCCTACTGAGACTAATTAGTAGGAGTTTTCTTATTTTTTAACATCTGGTTCTAAAAATCGATCGAGTACTAATTCTTCATAAGAAGAAGATTTTCTTTTATTTGCTTTTTTTTGAAGGTATTGCTTCTTTCTTATCGAGTAAATATTTTTGAATAAATAACTTATGTGCAATAGACATGACAGCAGAGCGTAAAACTTCTGTTTCAAATGTAATATTCTTTGCTGAGTTTGGTTCAATGGATTCACGATTAATAAAAACAAACTGTAAGGCTTTCTCTAATTCAACGCAGAAGAAGTCATAAGCCTCCTTTGTTGGATATAAATTCATCTGAATTTTAATCATTTCACAAACTTCTGTTAAACTATAAACTTGTTTAAATAAACAAACGACAATCAAATACGCTAAATGCTTTTCAGTGTAACGACGACCGACTGGTGGAGATACAACCTTTTGTTTGACGTAATTATTTAACATTGTTGGTGTTAATAACTTTTCCTCTGGATTTAAATTTAATGGTTTCAGTACATCTTCGACATACGAAATAACCTGATCCTTGTACAAAGGAATCGTTGGCAATTCATCAAATCTTGGGCAATGAAACTCTAACATTTCTTTATGATCCATAGTTCTTCCTAACTTTCTATTTTAAAATATCATGTTTTTTAATAGCCTGCACTGCAATACATCCTGGACCACCTTGTGCTGTAAAAACGGGTGTCAGCAGCATTACCTCAGTCTCAATACTTCCTATATTTTTAATTATAATATCTTTTGTCTCCATTGCCAACTCTTCATCACATGCATGTGAAATATAAATCTTATATTCATCATTTACGCCTTTCGCTATTAAATCATCACAAATCGCTTGAATTGCTTTTTTGAATGTACGTTTCGTCGCAAATTTCTCTAAACGTGTACTATCCTCAGATAATGTCATGACCGGTACTAACTTTACTAAACCACCAATGCGACCAACCAATGGTGATAAACGTCCACCACGAACTAAATAATCAAAATCTTTCGGAATCAGGAAAGAAGTAGAAGTTTCTATTAGCGATTCAATTTCGCTTACTACTTCAGACTTCGTCTTGCCCGCTTCAACTAATTTCACAGCAACATCTACAAGATAACGATGTGGCCCACAAAGCGTCTTCGAATTGATAACTGTAATATTTTCTTCATGATCGACCATTGACTTTGCCATACATGCTGATTGATACGTTCCCGATAATCCATCCGCTAATGAAATATTAATAATCTCCTCATTAGGATATTTTTCATACATCTCTACGACATCTCCAATTGAAGGTTGAGATGAACTTGGAAAATACCCCTCATTAATCATTTCTACTAAACCTTCAGTTGTTAATTCCTCTAATTCTTTATAGCTTTTATTATTAATCGTTACCGATAACGGTCTAATATCTAAATCATTTTGTTTTGCCTCTTCTCTTGAATAAAGCGTTGATGAATCCGCCACAATCTTAATCATACTAAGCCCTCCATATATAAAAGTTAACATTTCTAATCAACTTAGTTTTTAATACTATATAATTTAGATTAACACCTTTTGTTTGCATTGTCAATCAAGAAAAAATAAACCTGATAGTTCATCTCACTAAAAATAAAGAAAGCTTGTCATCATTTAAAATCGTTCCCCTTAATTACATCTATCGCTTAATACTCTCGAAACAAACGTACATACTATATTTGATAGGAGGTCAAACAATGAATAATAAACAAGAGCAATTCTTAAATTATATCCTTAAAAGAGTTCAAGATGGAAAAATAGATGAAGCACAAGCACTTATTAATGAAAACTTCAAAAAACAAGAGGCTGGTACATTTACTCGTGCTGATATTGGAGAATTCATTCCTAAAATTACGATGTTGATTAAACCTAACCATGTCGATGAGGTTCACAATGTTATACAAGAATTCGCAGCTACTTTTTCTGAAAAATAAAAAACTGCTCTTAATTGAGCAGTTTTTTATTCTAAACTTTTTCATATAAAGTAATTTGATTTGTCCATTTATTTTAAATTGATAAAGAGCTTTATCTGCGGCCACAATTCCTTCATCTAATTTGTCTTTTCCACAATGATAGTGATAAATGCCAAAGCGTGCTGTTATTTTATATGGAGATGAAAAACTAAAGTGAAGTTGTTGTAATTCCTGACTAACGACTTCTACAAACCGTAACACATCAGGTTCAGATTAATCCGCTAAAAAGATAATAAATTCTTCTCCACCATAACGTCCAACTAGCATGGTTTTATTTTTATATTTATTTAATAAATTCCCTACCTGTTGAAGTACCTCATCACCTGCCTGATGCCAAATGTATCATTAACTTTCTTAAAATAATCGACATCAAACATGATAACACTTAATGACTGTGTTTGATCACGATTATCTAATAACTGTTGACCCTTAGCGATACAAATGGCATCTCCAAAATTTTGATAAGATTGCTCATAATCCCTAATCGATAGTTAACGACACCTCTAATACGATAACTTTCCCAAATTAATAAACGATACTTTAATCTTAAAGAATTCTCGAGTGCTTGCTCAATAAATTTACTAGCAGCCTCCAGATTAGAATCCACTAAGTGTAATCGTGCTTCTAATATATCTAGTGCCGTCTTATTTGATTCATCATTTGGCATTGCCAACTTTCGGACTGCGTCAAATGCTCGTTTTGAATTCGTATAATAACCAAGCTCTAAATAACTCAAAGCAATGTTAGCTAAGGCTTGCGTAATCAAGTGATGATCTTTGCTTTTTTTAGCTAAACGTAATCCTTTCATCCCCCAATTTAAACTTTCGTCATACATCCCTAATCCAAAATAAGCACACATCATTCCACTATAATTTGAAATAATTCCTATTTCATCTTGAACTTATCCCAATAATTATAAATCTTTTCTAAATATTCTAAACTTTTTCTCGACTATACTCCTCTATCGCATTAAACCCACAAAAATTCAAAAGTCGGCCACTAATCTGATATAATTCTCTTCTTTGAATGAATTCAATAAATTGTTCTAACTATTCGAATCCAACTTCTCCCTTACATTTCATTCCTCTAATGATTGAGATTACTTCATCGCATGATAACTGTCCTTCTAAAATTTGATTATATATATAAACAGAAATGTAATTCATAGTTTTTAAGTTCAAACACTTGTGGTCAAAATTCGTCAAAATCTATGTTAAAATAGTAGGGATTAAACATACATTTTAAAATAGAAATTGGGGCAACTATGAATCAGACAGAATTAAAATCAATTGAAACAGCGATGCGTGAAACATCATCTAAACAACTTTATACTCGTTATCAAGTGATCTATTTACACTTACAAGGATACAAAAATGTAGAAATCGCTAAGATGGTTCCCTTCACTGCTCAGACCATCGGAACACATGTTAGAAATTATAAAAAGTATGGACTTGAGGGATTAAACCCACGCCCAAAATCAGGCTGTCCGAAGAAACTTTCACCTTCACAGGAAGCTTCTTTAATTGAAACAATAGTTGAGAAAACACCTTCAAGTGTTGGGCTAGAACCTTATATGACTTGGAATTGTAAGCTTCTATGTCTTTGGGTAAAAAGAGAATTTGATATCTCATTTACTAAAGGAGGAATGCGTGACATGTTGTTACGCTTAGGTTTTAGCTACACACGTCCGACTTACTCATTAGCGAGAGCTAGTCAAGAAAAACAAGAGGGATTTAGACAGGAATTTGAACAATTAAAAAATTTTGATTCGTGGAGAGATTGATCATTTATTGTTTCAAGATGAAAGTTCCATTAGAGATTATCAATCATTAGTCAATAATTGGTTTCCCAAAGGAAAACAACGGATCATTCCTACTTACGGAAATAATAAAAGTGTCAAATTAATAGGAATCCTTAACTATGAGACAGGTCACGTTTATGTTCAAGAAGAAGAACGTTACACAGCTGAGATTTTTCTTAAATTCTTAAACAATGTTTTAAAGGAATATCCAAGTGGAAAGATTGTTTTGATTTTAGATAATGCAAGAATTCATCACGCTAAAGTCATACAACCTTTTTTAAACGAACACAAAAATAGATTAAGGTTAGTCTTTTTACCACCTTATAGTCCTGAATTAAACTTAATTGAAGGATTATGGAAATGGTTAAAACAATCTGTGATTCATAATGTCTTTTATAAAAATATAAATGAGATTAGAAACGCTGTTCAAGGATTTATTCAACATATCAATGAAAGACCTTCAGAAGTGATCCAAAGACTCTGCGAAAAAATGTGAAAAACTTATCTGTTTATATATATATTCTGATTAATTCTAAATTTAAAGTACTAATCTCTTTCATTCTAACCATCCCACATCGTGACTATGATTCAAAATCATACCATATTTCGGTAAACACTTGTGTCTTAATGCCCATTTCTTTATCAAAATAAAAAAATCTTCAACCTTTTGAAGATTTTTGTCAAATGCTATTACTTCATTTGTTCAGCTCTATTTAATGGATACCAACTTGGAATAATCAATTTAAAATAATCATAGTCATCAAATGCTATTTGAGCGCGTTCAATCATTTTATCAACATCATTTTGACCAAATTTTTCTGCCCAAGCAATTGAATATAAAGAAGCATGGGCCACATACACCGCTAAAGTTTCCCAAAATTGTACTGGGACTTGATCTTCAAAATAAGCATGAATTTGACCAATACAATATGGAACACTACACTCAATCCCAAAACTTTCAAGCTTATAAAATTCTTCGTAAGGATCTCCGATTTCCCACCGATTAAAATCAATCACTCCAATTGTCCCTTTAGGTGTCAAAATTAAATTTCCTGGATGAAAATCACCGTGCAAATAACACGGACTCCTTCTCCACATTTTATGTATATTACTGTTAATATATTCTAGTATAGAACTATCATTTTTTAGTCTAACGTTAGAGTTCACATAACGATTCAGCTGACTCAATTTCTTAGGTATTTTTGTTTCTTTTGGGAGTTGAGATTTTGGCACTTTTAACGCATGTATTTGTTTTAAAATCATTCCCGCTTCTCTCCCTAACTCATATTGCTCTTTTGTTGATAAATTAGGTAAAGCCTCTTCTAAATCCATTCCTTCAATCCAAGTTAACAGCATATAAACGTACTGATTCTTATTACATGTTCCAAAATCAATCGGCATGGACATCTTAAATCCTAACTTTGAATATTTACTTATCATCTCATACTCTTTTTGTTTCTCATCATAATATGAAATATCTGCAATTCTTAACAGTAACTTTTCATTATCAATCGTCTCAATATAATATTTTAAGTCTTTGGACCAACCTTTCTTAATTGGTTTTATGACTCGCCAATTGCTAAATCCTTTAATATCTTGATACATCCCACTTCCCCCTTCCATCAACTATGATATCCTATTATATTAATTTTTCCTATACTTATAAATAAAAAATCCCTTAAAACATTAAGGGATTTTTCTAATGATATACTTACTCAACCACACCGCCTTCTACAACAATATTATCTGCATCTGCTGCCTCCCCATAAACTGGAGCTAATGTTTCTTCATAATCGGCATGGAAGAATTTTTCTTTTCCGAGTTCAACAATTTCATTATTTAACCAATCTAATAAATCTTGATTCCCTTTTTGAACTGCCGCTGCAATCGTATCAATATTTCCTAATGATTCAATTCCAACACTAAATCCCTCATTTTCAATGGCCCATGCTAATACTTCTGTATTATCCGTAGAAAGCGCATCTCCACGACCATCTAATAACGCATTATAAGCTTCGCTGTACTGATCAAATTTTAATAAGTTAACTTCTGGATAATTTTCTGTAAAAAATGTCTCTGCTGTCGTTCCCTTACATACTATTAACGTTTTACCTTTTAAATCTTCTACATCTGTAATTAAAGCCTTATCAGGTGAAACGACACCAAGAGCCACTTTCATATAAGGAAGCGTAAAATCTACTTTTTCTTTTCGCTCTTCAGTCACTGTAAAGTTCGCTAAAATAATATCGACTTTATTAGAAACTAAATACTCTACACGACTCGCTGCTTCAACTGGTACATACTCAACTTCTACCCCAAGGTCTTTGGCGATACGATTACCAAAATAAACATCATACCCTTGATAATCTCCGTTAGAATCAACGTACCCAAATGGTTTTTTATCACTAAATACGCCAATGACAATTTTGCCACTTTGTTTAATTTCCTCAACCGTTCTTGCTTTTGATTGGCTATCATCCGATGAAGAAGTTTGACACGCTGTAAAAACACCTAACGTTAACAATAAAGTAACCAAACATAATAAACACTTTTTCATTTTCATTCATCCTTTCTATTCAAATTTAAATAGATTTAAAAACTGTTTTGCCCTTTTTGTTTTTGGATTTGTAAAAAATGTTTCTGGATCTGCTTCTTCAATGATTTTCCCTTCATCTAAAAAGATAATTCGATCAGCAATCGCACGGGCAAATTCCATTTCATGTGTGACGATTACCATCGTACTTCCTTCTTTAGCAAGGGAAAGAATCACATCTAATACTTCTCGAACCATTTCTGGGTCAAGGGCAGCTGTCACCTCATCAAACAATAAAATTTCTGGCTTCATACAAAGGGCACGAACGATAGCCACCCGTTGTTTTTGCCCACCAGATAATTGACGTGGATATGCGTTTTTCTTATCAAGCAATCCCACTCGAGCGAGTAATCTTTCGGCTTCTTTAATGGTTTCGGCTTTATCACGTCCTTGCGCTTTTGTAGGGCCTAAGATAATGTTATGTAATACATCCATATGTGGAAACAATTCATAACTTTGAAATACCATGCCAATTTTCTGTCTAATCAATGGCATTTGCTTACTTTGATGACCAATCAATTCATCCTCTAGTAAGATATCTCCTTCTTGAATTTTTTCTAGTCCATTAATGCATCGAAGTAAGGTACTTTTTCCACAACCAGATGGTCCTAAAATTACAACGACTTCTCCTTTTTTTACTTCTAATGATAAATCTGAAAAAATAACATTTTGATCATAACTTTTCGTCACATGGTTTAACTTTAATATCGTTTCACTCATCATCGTTTTTTACACCTCCCACCGCTTCTCTAACTTCGTCGCTAGTAATGAAATTGGATAACAGATAATAAAGTAAAGAAGAAAGATAACACCATAAATCCAAAGAGCAGCACTTGGTACTGTTAATCGAGAAGCTTCAATAATTTGTTGACCAACCTTTACTACCTCTACAACACCGATTAGTACAATTAACGAGGTTGTTTTAATCATACGTGTCACTAAATTAATCATCTGAGGTAATAATCTTCGAATCGTTTGAGGAATAATGACATATTGATAAAGCTGTCGCTTACTTAACCCAATCGCAAGTCCCGTTTCATATTGATGTTTTGGAATAGAACTTAATGCCCCACGTACTAAGTCTCCCATTTCTGCAATTCCCCAAAAAGAAAAAACTAAAACTGCAGCGACCTCACCTGATAAGTTAACTCCAAACGACTTACTTAAGCCAAAATAAGCTAAAAACAGTAACACTAATTGTGGAATAATTCGAACACTCTCTAAGTAGATACGACAGATAAACTTCATAATTCTAGAATTTACACTCATTAAAATTCCCATTCCAACCCCTAAAATCACTGAAATGAAAACCGAGATTAATGAGATTTCTAACGTAACCCATAACCCCTCTAATAAACGAATAAAATTCCTTCCTTCAAATAAAACACTAATTCCCCACTCCTTCATAGCGCACCTTCCTTTCAATGAAGCTTAAAATTAGGGAAATCGGTAATAACAGCAGTAAGTAAGAAATAACTAACATCAGTAATGATTCATCTGTTTTATAATATAACCCGATTAATCCTTTAGCGACATACATTAAATCCGCAAGTGCGACAACACTAAAGACAGATGTTTCCTTAATTAAAAAAATTGTATTGGCAGTAAAAGCAGGTAAAGAAACAACAGCTGCCTGTGGAATAACAATGTATCGTAACACTTGCCATTTTGTTAATCCTAAACTTAATCCTGATTCTGTTTGACTTATTGGAATAGCCTCAAGCCCACTACGAAACGCCTCAGCCATATAACTTCCACCTAAAAAGGTTAACCCTAATACCCCGCATGCTTCAGAACTTAAAAAGATTCCTAGCTTCGGCAATCCGAAATACAAGAAAAACAACTGAATTAATAGAGGAGTATTTCTTGAAAGCTCAATATACACACCAATGATTCGCTGTAAAATTGGAACTTTATAATATCGAATCACACAACAAATAAATCCCCAAAAAGTAGATAATAAAATTCCTAAAAAAGCAATACTAATGGTTAACTTAGCAGCCTCTACATACATCGGTGTATACGTCCTAATAAATTCAAAATCCATGATCTCCCTCCTCACTAAAACTAAATTAACTTGTTCTTATATTAATCATACGATTCAAATTTCTAAATAATTACAATTTCAGAGAATTAATGATATAAAAACGGATTTATAACGAAATTTATCATATGTGAACATTAAAAAAACTTCCCATCTCTTACGCTAATGGGAAGTTTTTAACTTTCTCTAATAAAAAAGTATCCTACAATTTTATAACAGGCTAGTTCATAATCGGCTTTAAAACTAAGACAGGCAATCATCGAACTAAAATTGTTCCGATATAAAAAACTTATCTAGATTTATATAAAATAAAAAACTACTCTTTCCTTAGAGAAAATCATGAAAAGAAATTATTGAACATATAAAAAGTGAGAGTAAGCTGCTAAAAAATCAATAATCACTATCCTGTCAGATAAAAAATTTAATTTTAATTAAATCAACTATAATAGTGTAAGCAATCCCATCTTCTTCATTAGAGCGTGTCACTCATTATTCCACCTTATACTCTTCTCATTCCTTTATTAAATCAAATTTATTTTCTCAGTTCATACAATATAACCTGAATTATTCATGACCATTCAAAAAAAGCTGTGGACAAACTAAATTTTAGTCTAAACCACAGCTTTTTATCGTTTTAATCTTAAATTTGAGTTAATTCATAC